>JBAWVU010000189.1:0-5646 GCA_037147135.1 Chloroflexota bacterium | reverse complement strand
ATCGCGGTCTCCGAGCTGCTCGCCGGGCTCATCGCCAGCCTGCCCTCGCTCGTCGTCGCGATCGGGGCGCAGGTCATCGCGCTCCAGCCGCCGGGCGCGAAGGAGCTCTTCGTCTCGCTCTTCGGCGAGAACGACAAGCTGGCGCTGAACCTGCTCATCGTCGCAGGGGCGCTCGCGATCGGCGCGATCGTCGGTCTGTTCGCCCGTCGCTGGCCGGCAGCAGGCGTCGCAGCCTTCCTCGCGTTCGGGGCCGTGGCCGCAGTCGCCGCCGCCCGCGATCCCCTCGCGAGCGTCCCCGTCGCCACCGCGGGTGCTGCCGTTGCCGCGCTCGTGGGCATCGCCACGCTGCGGACGCTCCTCCGCCTGGCGAGTCCGACCCCGGCCGCGACGACCGCCACCGACCCAGCGGCCGCCGCCACCATCACGCCCCTCGCCGCTCGCATGCCCGACTGGGACCGTCGCCGGTTCCTCATCGCGACTGCCGGGACGCTCGGCGGCGCGCTCGTCGCCGGCGCCGCGGGTCGTGCACTCATCGACGGACAGCACCCGACCGGGGTCGTCTCGACCTCCCACCTGCCCGCTGCCCTCCAGCCCGTGCCGCCCCTCACCGTGGACCAGGGCATCGCCGTGCCCGGGGTCACCCCGATCGTCGTCCCGACCCGCGACTTC
The DNA here is from genome assembly GCA_037147135.1 of Chloroflexota bacterium. GTDB lineage: Bacteria > Chloroflexota > Limnocylindria > Limnocylindrales > CSP1-4 > CAIYQJ01. The sequence continues at coordinate 4,977 of JBAWVU010000189.1, read as the reverse complement.
TACCGCATCGACACCGCGCTCTTCGTGCCCCGGGTGAACGCCGAGACGTGGACGCTCACGGTCACCGGGATGGTCGACCGCCCGCTGGCATTCACGTATGACGAGCTCCTCGCGCTCCCGCTGTTCGAGCAGTACGTGACGATCGCGTGCGTGAGCGACCGCGTGGGTGACGGGCTCGTCGGGAACGCGCTCTGGACCGGGGCCAGGCTCAAGGACGTCCTCGAGATGGCGGGGGTGCAGGACGGTGCGACGCAGATCGTGGGCCGCTCCGTCGACCGCTTCACCGCGGGCTTCCCCACCGACTGGGCGACCGCGCCCGGGCGCGAGCCCATGATCGCGGTGGGCATGGACCGCGAGCCGCTGCCGGCCGATCACGGGTTCCCGGCGCGACTCATCGTCCCTGGCCTGTACGGCTACGTCTCGGCGACGAAATGGCTCTCCGAGATCGAGCTCACGACCCGCGAGGCGGTTGACGGCTACTGGATCCCGCTCGGCTGGGCGAAGGACGCGCCGATCCTCACGCAGTCACGGATCGACGTGCCCGGTCGAGGAGATCGTGTCGCGCCGGGGTCCACGCTGATCGCGGGGGTCGCCTGGGCGCCCGATCGCGGCATCTCGAGGGTCGAAGTGGCGATCGACGACGGCGCGTGGCAGGTCGCCCGGATGAGCCGGCCGATCTCCGACGCGACGTGGGTCCAGTGGTCGCTCGACTGGGAAGCGGAGCCCGGACGGCACACCATCGAGGTCCGTGCGACCGACGGGACGGGCGAGGTCCAGACGGCCGATACCACGGACCCCGCGCCGGACGGGGCGCGGGGCCATCACCGGATCACGGTGCAGGTGGGGTGAGCGCGAGCGGGGCGCGGGCCCCGCCCGTTACGGCCTGCGCGCCCGGACGATCGCCGCGTGCATCCGGTCCGCGACGAGATGCGTCGGGACGATCTCCACGTCGACGAGCCCCGAGGCCGCGAGTCCGGCGCGGTACTCGGCGAAGGAGAGCGCCCCCGCGTAGCACTCGGCCCAGCCCCCGCGCTCGTGCCGCTCGACCTCCGTCAGCTCGTCCTCCGCGACGACGTCGCTCACGCCCATCCGGCCGCCGGGGCGGAGCACCCGCGCGATCTCGCGGAAGACGGCGTCCTTGTCCGCGGCGAGGTTGATGACGCAGTTGCTGATGACGACGTCCACGCTCGCGTCTGGGAGCGGCATCTCCTCGATCGTGCCCCGGACGAACTCGACGTTCGTCGCGCCGGCGGCCGCCGCATTCCGCCGCGCGAGGTCGAGCATCTCGTCGGTCATGTCGAGCCCGATCGCCCGGCCGGCCGGGCCGACCCGGCGAGCGGAGAGGAGGACGTCGATCCCTCCGCCTGACCCGAGGTCGAGGACGGTCTCGCCCGGGCGCAGCTCCGCCACGGCGGTGGGGTTCCCGCACCCGAGGCTCGCGAGGACGGCGGCGTCGGGGAGCGACGCTCGGTCCAGCTCCGCGTACAGCTCGGGCCCGAAGACCGGGGCGTCGCCCGCGCAGCACGCCGACGTGGCGTGACCGTCGGCCGGCGCACGGCACGCTGACGTGGCGTCACCCTCGGGCGGCTCGCAGCACGAGGCAGTCGGGAAGTCGAGGACCGGGAGGGCCGTCAGCCGGACGCCCGCCTCGCCCGCCTTGGCCTCCATGCCCGTCATGGCCGGCGCAGCCTGCCGGTCCATCGCGTCGAGCATCCGCCGCGCGCTCTCGCCGTAGTGGTCGCGCACCCGCTCGTGGACGTCGTCGCTCACCGCAGATCCTCCCGCGTGACGAGACCTTCGACCCGTGCCGCGATCTCGTCGCGGACCCGGCAGTAGACCGCGAGCTGCTCGGCGTCCGTGCCGGTCGCCGCGGACGGGTCGTCGAAGCTCCAGTGCTCCGTCCGCCGCGCGCCGGGGAGGACCGGGCATGCCTCGCGTGCGCTGTCGCAGACAGTGACGACGAGGTCGAACGGTTCGGTGAGATACCCATGCAGCGCCTTGCTCCATTGGTCCCGGATATCGATCCCGATCTCGTCCATCGCCTCGATCGCGAGCGGACGGACCTCGGTCGCCTCCGTGCCGGCGCTGAAGGCCGCGAAGCCGTCGCCACCGCGAGCGCGGAGGAGCCCCTCCGCCATCTGCGAGCGGGCGCTGTTGTGCGTGCAGATGAAGAGCACCCGGATCGGTGCTCGCCGCGCGTCCGTCGCGGTTCCTGCGGCGCCTGTTCGATCGGAGATGTCCACAGGGGGATGGTATCCCGGGTCGCGGCGAACGGCCTTGTCGGACGTCCGGTGCCGGGACGCCCGATACTGCCGCCATGGTGGACGCCGATCGCTCCTCGGATGCCCCCGCGGCCCGGCGGCCGATGCGGCTGCGCTGCATCGGGTGCGAGGTCCTCGCGCGGCCTCTCTACCTCGCCGCGGCGACCTCGCCCCACATCGTTGACGTCGAGCTGTTGCGCCGCGGGCTCCACGACGTGCCCGTGGACCTTCGGGCTCGGCTTCAGGAGATGGTCGACGAGAGCGACCCGCACGCGTACGACGCGGTCATCCTCGGGTACGCGCTCTGCGGCCAGGCGACGGCCGGGCTCCGGGCGGGGAGCATCCCGCTCGTCGTCCCGCGGGCGCACGACTGCATCACCCTGTTCCTCGGCGACCGCGAGCGATATCGGCGCGAGTTCACGGAGCATCCCGGCACGTTCTGGTATTCGCAGGACTACGTCGAGCGACAGGACGAGCCCGGGAAGGCGCTCGTCGGGCTCGGGGTCGGCGCCGGTACCGAGGAGGAGATGAAGGCGACGCACGCCGAGTACGTCGAGAAGTACGGCCAGGACAACGCCGATTACCTCATGGAGGCCCTGGGCGCGTGGCGGTCGCACTACGACCGCGCGGCGTACATCGACCTCGCCGTCGCCGACGGCTCGGCCGTGGAGGCCCGCGCGCGTGACGACGCCGACCGGCGCGGCTGGCGGTTCGAGAAGATCGCAGGCGACATGCTCCTTGTGCGGCGCCTCCTCGCCGGCGACTGGGACCGCGACTTCCTCGTGGTCCGACCGGGGGAGCGGGTGGCGATGAGCTACGACGACGACGTCCTCACGGCGCAGCCGGTCGAGTAGGCACGCGCCCAGGACGGGTCGCGGGCGTGCGCCGCCGCGGGCGCCCAGGTTCCGAGCCCGGCACGTCGGCCCTGTCGGCTTTCAGGACCCTTTCATCGAGGCCCTCGAGGATGGGGAGACCCTGAATCGTTCGCTGAGAGGTCCCGCATGAGATGGAAGATCGCGGCTGCGGTCGCGATGATCGCAGTCGGCGTCGGCGTGGTCGTCGTCGTCATCCTCCAGCCCTTCTCCGGCAGCGCCGGATCGCAGCTGCTCACGGCGCAGGTGACGACGACGGACGTCGTCGAGCAGGCCGAGGCCTCGGGCACGATCGCCGCCCATGCCACCTACGGGCTGAGCTTCGGGCAGGACCCGCAGCTCGTCCTGGGCAGCTCGACCGCCGGGGGCGGTACCGCGGGCGCGTACAGGGTCGACACGGTCGATGTCACCGCGGGCGACGCGGTCACCGAGGGCGCGGTGCTTGCGACGGCCGATACCGCCGACGCGACGGTCCAGGTCGCGATCGCGGAGGCGAACCTCGCCGCGGCCGAGGCGCGCCTTGACACGGACACGGCGGGACCGACGGACACGACCAAGGCCTCGGCGGCCACGGCGGTCGCGCAGGCGAACCTCGCGCTCCGGTCGGCGACCCTCACGCAGTCCGACACGATCGCGTCCAACAAGCTCGCGGTCGCGGCGGCCCAGCAGGCGCTCGCCGAGGCGGAGAAGCGGCTTGCCACGGCGATCGCCGGGCCCACGGCCTCCACCATCGCTGCCGCGCAGGACGCGGTCGACCAGGCGCAGCGGAGCCTCGACGCTGCCATCGCCTCACGGGACAGCCAGAAGACGCAGGATGCGATCTCGCTCGCGCAGGCGCAGCGCGCGGCCGGCGACGCGGAGAACGCGTACTGGACGGCATCGGGCGAGCTCCAGCGGGCGGGGACGGAATCGGCGAGGGCGGCCGCCGAGGCGAAGGTCGCCCAGGCACGCGCGGCCATGCAGTCGGCGCAGGACAACCTCGCGTCGCTCAAGCTCAAGATCACCACGCAGGAGCAGCAGTCGGATGCCCAGGTCACCGCGGCGGAGGCATCGCTCGTGACCGCGAAGCGGAACTACGCAGACCAGACCTCGCCGTCGGCGACCGACATCGAGACCGCCCGCGCTGCCGTCGTGACGGCGAAGCGGAACCTCGTGTCGGCACAGCAGCAGCAGGCGTCCGCGATCAAGCGACAGGCGGACCAGATCCAGCAGGCCCAGCTGTCCGTGTCGTCCGCGAACAACAACTACGCGTCGCAGACGGAAGGTGCGACCGACGAGCAGGTCGCGTCGGATCGCGCGTCCGTCGAGAGTGCGACGGCCGCCGTGGCGACCGCGAAGGCCGCCCTCGCCTCGACGACCCTCGTCGCGCCCTTCGACGGCACGGTCGTGACGGTGAACGCCGTTGCCGGGGTCGATTCGCCGAGCGGGTACGCGATCGTCATGCAGACCGGCCCGTACGAGGTGACAGCCGCCTTCACGGAGACCGACCTCACGTCCATCGCGGTCGGGCAGCCGGCGACCGTCACGATCACCGCGCTCGACCAGACCGCCTCCGGCAAGGTCACCTCGATCGCGACGGCGGCCTCGACCAGCGGCTCGGGCGGCGTCGTCACCTTCAACGTCACCGTCGCGCTCGACTCTGCTCCCGTGGGGGCGCGTGTCGGGATGTCCTCGGACGTCGCCATCACGACCGCCTCGGTGACGGGTGTCCTCGCCGTGCCGGCGATCGCGCTCAACGGCCGGAACGGGACCTACGTCGTCCGGGTCGTCGACTCGACGGGGGCGGCCACGGCCCGCTCCGTCGAGGTCGGGCTCGTCACGAGCTCGCTCGCCGAGATCAAGAG
>JBAWVU010000188.1:0-5646 GCA_037147135.1 Chloroflexota bacterium | reverse complement strand
TGCCGACGCGTAGCCGACCAGCAGCGCGCCGTGCGCGATGCGCCGACCGAGCGAGGTGCGCGCGGCGTACGCCTCGTCCACGTGGTGCGGCGCGAAGTCGCCGGTCAGCTCGGCGAACAGCAGGACGTCCCGCGCCGTCACCTCGCGCTCGATCTCGACGACCTCGCCCACCAGCCGGGCGAGCGGATCGTCCGGCTCGGGAGTGGTGGCCGGATCCGCTGTCGTGTGCGCCATGATCCTGCTCCTCTGGCCGTCCATCGCCCTCGTGACGGGAAGGTCCGGGCCCGCGGCGACGGTGCATCGCAGGCCCGATGGTACCGGCCAGGCGCCGGGCAGCGTGCTGCACGGCGAAGCCCGGGGACTCGGTGAAGGCGCGGCCCCGTCGCCCGATGTCGCGGGCGGTACTGCAAACGGCGTAGGCGCACCCGGACCCTCGCGCCCCGGGGCCTGGGACGACCGGGTCGTATCACGGCGCGCCGCGGGAGCCGACGCTTGGCCGGACGATGCCCGTACCGGCGTCCGTTCGACGCGCAAAGGAGTCCTCGATGCTCACCACGGGTTCCCGCGCTTCCAGGCGGACCTGCGCCGTGTTCTTCGTGGCGGTCCTGGTCTTCTCCCTGTCTGCCTCCGCGGGCAGCTCCTCCGCGACCGGCGCCACGTACCCGCGCTACCCGATCGCCTCCGTCGTCAAGACGACGCTCCAGCGGACGATCATCCCCGCCACGGTCCCGACCCCCTCGCCGGCGATCTACCCCTACCAGATCAACATGTACCCCACGTACGGCTACGGCAGATGGACCTGGGGCGCGGGCGTGCCGCGCGCGAAGCGTGTCGACATCATGCCGAACACGTACAGCGGCGCCGCGGAGACCAACGTGGCGAGCCTGCTGCGCTTCTTCACGATCACCGACATCCACATCACGGACGAGGAGACCCCCGCCGGGACTGCCGCGATGGGCTACATGGGCGGCATGTCCTCGGCCTACTCGCCGGTGATGATGCTCACGACCCAGGTCCTCGACGCGGCGATCCAGACGATCAACGCCCTGAACAGGCACACCTCGTTCGACTTCGGGCTCTCCCTCGGTGACGCGGCGAACAACGCCCAGACGAACGAGCTGCGCTGGTATGTCGACACCCTCGACGGCAAGGTCGTGAGCCCGGACTCCGGCGTGAAGGACGACCCGATCCCGGGGCCGGGCAACGACTACCAGGACGCGTTCAGGGCGGCAGGGCTGGACAAGGGCATCCCGTGGTACCAGGTCCTCGGAAACCATGACCACTTCTGGATCGGGTCCCTCCCCATCGACGACTACATCAAGGCGGCCTACCTCGGCACCGCGATCCTCGACCTCGGGAACCCGTTCACCAGCGATCTCGGGCTGATGAGTCGCGGCACCTACGTGGGCGCGCTCGACGGCCGTACGGTCAACGGCACCGTGTACGGCGCTGGACCCGTCGCGGACTTCGCGACCCCGCCGCAGGTCCCGGTCGCCGATCCGAACCGCAAGCCGATGACCACCCCGGCTGCGTGGATGGCCCAGTTCTTCGACACCACCTCGAAGCCGGTCGGGCACGGCTTCACGCAGTCCAACATCGACGGCGACTTCGCCTCGTACAGCTTCGAGCCCAGGGCCGGCGTGCCGATCAAGGTCATCGCCCTTGACGACACCGAGAGCACCGCCGACTGCGCCACCGGCGTGGGCGGCTGCGGACACTCATTCGTGGACCAGAAGCGGTACGACTGGCTCATCTCCGAGCTCGACAAGGGCCAGGCCGAGGGCAAGCTCATGATCATCGCCATGCACATCCCGATCGGCGTCGAGATCCCTGGGTCCGGGATGGGATGGAGCGCCACGTCCGCGGTGACCGAGGCGGCGTTCATCGCCAAGCTCCACACGTATCCGAACCTTCTCGCGCTGCTCGCGGGGCATCGGCACGTGAACTGCATCACCCCGTTCCGGTCCCCGGATCCCGCCCGGCCCGAGCTGGGCTTCTGGCAGATCGAGACCTCGTCCCTGCGGGACTGGCCGCAGGAGTTCCGCACGCTCCAGGTCGTTCGCAACAACGACGGCACGGTCTCGATCCTCGCGACCGACGTCGATCCCGCGGTCAAGCCCGGGTCGCTCGCGGCGCTGTCGCGCACCTACGCCGTGGCGGCGCAGCAACTGTTCCAGAACTCGCGCACGTCGCTTCCCTCTGCGGTGGACAACGTCGAGCTCGTCAAGCAGCTGACCCCGCAGATGGCGGCGAAGCTGGCGAAGCTGGGGACGCCGATCCGCAAGTAGCCATTCGGCTCATTGCTCGCGGCTGGTATCCTGTCGGATAGACGAGCGACGTCACGCTCATATGCGCGGAGGGGTCACGTGAAAGTCCGCAAGATCGATCCCGCATCGATCACGAAGGCGCGGGGCGGAAAGCGCGCGGAACAGCGCGAAGAGGTCGTGAAGGCCCTCGCGCTTCTTGCCGAGGATGCGGCGCTCGAGATCGTTCCCGATCAAGGCGAATCGGTGACGGCGATACGTGGTCGTTTCACTCGCGTGGCCCGCGAGGAAGGGAAGCCGATCATCGTGCGCCTGGACAAGGCCACGAACCGCCTGTACGTCTCCCTTCGCCCGGCCGGTGCCGCCCGTCGCGGACGACCGCCCAAGGAGTAGGGCGATCCGGCGCCGCGCGGGCCTCGGATCCCGTCTCCCACTCGACGTGCTCCTCTACCCGGCCCAGGTGTACCCGCCGTCCACGTAGAGGGTCTGGCCGGTGATGAACGACGCCTTGTCGCTCAGCAGGAAGGCGACCGCGCCCACGACGTCCTCGACCTGCGCGAGGCGCCCCATCGGCACCCGGTCGAGCACCTCGAGGTCGAGCGTGCCGGCCGCGAGCTGGTCGCGGATGAGCGGCGTGTCCGTCCACGAAGGTCCCACGGCGTTCACCCTGATCGGCCGACCGGCCCACTCGACGGCGAGCACGCGGGTGATCCCCACGACCCCGAACTTCGCCGCGGTGTATGCCACCCGTCCCGGAAGCGCGCGCACGGCGAGGACCGAGGCGAGATTGACGATGGCCGATCCCGGCGCAAGGTGCGGGTACGCGGCCTGGCATGCGTAGAACGTCCCGCTCAGGTCGATGTCGATCACCCGCTGCCAGTCGTCCACCGAGAGCTGGTCCGACGGTCCGGTCCGGTTGACCCCGGCGCTGTTCACGAGTCCGTGGATCGGGCCGAACCGCTCGGCCAGGTCAGCGAACGCCCGCCCGAGCTCCTCGGGCCGAGTCACGTCGGCCCGCAGGTAGGCGCCGCCCAGCTCGTCGGCGACACCCTGCCCGGCGGGGTCGGTGTCGAGGATGGCGCAGGACCAGCCCTCGCGTGTCAGCTCGCGGACGACCCCAAGCCCGATCCCCTTCGCCCCGCCGGTGACGACCGCGTGCTTCATCCCGACCACCCTCTCCTGATCGACGCCGGATGTGCCCGGTCGGCCTCCGGCTTCACGACGCCTCCACGGCACGACGCCATCGTCCCACGTCTCGTGGCGCGTCAGAATGGACGTGACCGACGAGCGGACGATCAGGACGGCTGCGGGAGGATCGTGCGGACATGACGGTGACCATGCGGGCGGCTCGCTGGCATGCCCGCGGCGACGTCCGCGTCGAGGATGTCCCGATCCCACGCGTGGGCCCCGGCGAGGCCCTCCTCCGGGTGAGCTGGTGCGGCATCTGCGGGACCGACCTCGAGGAGTACCGCGACGGCCCGATCGTCATCCCGGTCGACCGCCCGAACCCGCTCACGGGACAGTGCGCTCCGGTCACGCTCGGCCACGAGTTCGCCGGCGAGGTCGTCGAGGTCGGGCCGGACGTCCACGGGATCGCCGTCGGCGATCGTGTCGTCCCGGACATCTGCCTCTTCTGCGGGCAGTGTCACCACTGTCGTCGCCACGAGTACGCGCTGTGCCTGGACTGGGCCGCGATCGGGCTGCACGGCGACGGTGGCCTCGCGGAGTACGTGAAGGTGCCGGCCCGGCAGTGCCTCCGGCTGCCGGCCGAGATCGACGACGAAGCGTCGGCGCTCATCGAGACGACCGAGGTCGCGGTGCGTGCGGTCCGGCACGCGGGGGTCCGCCTCGGCGACAGCGTCGCCGTCGTGGGTGGCGGCGCGGTCGGCCTCATCACCCTCCAGGTCGCCCGCGCGGCAGGCGCGACGACCGTCGTCCTCCTGGGCCACCGCGCCCAGCGTCTCGACCTGGGACGGCGCCTCGGCGCGACCGCGGCGTTCGACACGACGGACCCTGCCTGGAAAGGATCGGCCGCGGACCTGACGAATGGGCTGGGCGTCGACGTGGCGATCGAGTGCGGGGGGCGCGCGCAGGCGATCGCCGATTCGATCGCGGCGACGAGGAAGGGCGGGCGCATCGTCCTGCTCGCCGTCCTCGGGAACCCGGTCCCGCTCGACACGTGGGCGATCGTGGCCGGCGAGCGCACGGTGACCGGGAGCGTCCAGCATCACTTCGACGAGGACCTCCCGATCGCCGTGCACCTCATGGCCTCGGGCCTCGTCGACGTCCGTCCGCTGATCACCCGGCGCATCGCCCTGGACCAGGTCGTGACCGACGGCTTCGCTGCCCTCGAGGCGGGCGGGTCGGACATCAAGGTCCTCGTCTCGACCCGGGCGACCGGCGAGACCACGCTCGGGCAGGCCCCCGAGGCGGGCACGATCGCCGTGGATCCTCCGCACGACGGGATGGGTACCGACCGGTCGTAGCCTTCGGACCGCGCACCGCACGGCGAGGCCGTCAGCCGCGATGGTCCCGAAAGTACCATGCGCCGTGGGCGGTTCGGCCCTCGCCGACGACGTGGCCGCGGGGCACGCTTCCCTCGCGGGGGGCCACGCCTGTCGGAGGTCCCATCCATGCTGTCCGGTCTGCTCGCCCATCGCTCCCGGGGGTTCCTGCTCGCGCTCGTCGCGTCCGCGTTCCTCCTCGCACCGATCGCGCCGGTGGCCGGGCCGTGGCCCTCGGCTGTCTCGACCGCGCAGGCGGCCGCCCCGGTCTCGTACGCCGCGACGATCGCGGACGGGCGGGCCGCAGCGAAAGAGCTGATGACGACGTCCGGTGCCGCGTCGATGTCGGTCGCCCTCGTGGACGGCACGAAGGTCGTCTGGCAGGAGACCTTCGGCGTCGCCGATCGCGCCACCGGCGCCAAGCCGACCAGCTCCACGATGTACGGCATCGGGTCGGTCAGCAAGATGTTCGTGACGATGGCGGTCATGCAGCTCGTCGACGCCGGCGAGGTGTCGCTCGACACGCCGGTCGTGACGTACCTGCCGACCTTCCGGATGGCCGACCCCGAGTACGCCCAGATCACCGTCCGGATGCTTCTCGACCACTCCGCCGGACTGCCCGGATCCGACTACTTCAACACCCTCACCACCGCGCCGAACCCCGACTACATGGCGAGGCAGTTCCTCGCCGGGCTCGCGACGCAGCGCCTCAAGACCACGCCCGGATCGATGAGCGTCTACTGCAACGACTGCTTCACCCTCGCCGAGATGGTCGTGGAGTCCGTCAGCGGCGAGCCGTACGCCCAGTACGTGACGGACGAGCTGTTCGTCCCCATGGGGATGACGCACAGTCGCTACCCGACCGAGGCGTTCGCGGA
>JBAWVU010000187.1:0-5654 GCA_037147135.1 Chloroflexota bacterium | reverse complement strand
GCGTGGTCGCAGGCCGCCTCCCCGCGGCCACGATCGCGAGCCTCGAGGTCCACGACGTCGGCGTCGTGCTCGAGCGGGCACTCAGGACGGTGGTGGCCGACCCGGCGCTCAAGGATCAGCTCGGCCAGCTCGGGCCGCTCGTCGACGGGAGCCTGGGATCCTTCCTCGACTGGGCCGGCGACGGCGCCGTCATCGCGACGCCCGCGGACGGACGGACGGCCGCGGGCCTGGTGGCGCTCGTCACCGACGAGGCCGTCGCCCGGCAGCGCCTCGCCGCTCTCCGGGCGTTGGCCGCCTTCGTCGACCTCCCCGGCGGGGGTCGTGCGCAGGCGACGGAGCAGGCGTACGGCGACGGGACGATCGTCACCGTCGACCTCGGCGACGCATCGGTGCTCCTCGATGCGGTGCTCCAGCAGGCACAGGCGGCCGGCGGAGCCGCAGGGACCGGCACGCTCGACCCGGCGACCATCAGCGAGCTCTTCCCGACCGGGCGCGCCACCATCGTGTACACCGTCCAGCGTGGCATCTTCGTCGTCGGGACCGACGCGGCCTTCGTGAAGGCGGTCGTCGACACGACGCCGGAGACCTCGCTCGCTTCGGTCCCCGCCTACCGCTCGGCGATCGACCTCGCCGGCGCGAGGAACGATGGCCAGGCGTTCGTCGACATCGGGGCGGCCATCGACCTCGCGAAGGCCATCCCGGGCTCCGGCCTCTCCGACATGGGAGAGGTCGAGCCGTTCCTCACCCCCCTCGACGCCGTCGCAGTCGCGTACACCGCGACCCAGGACGTCGTCCGCATCCGCATGGCGCTCACCGTGACGGAGCGCTGACCACCGCCACCTGAAGTGTCGCCGGCGAGACGCCGGCGCCGCGCCGAGAGCAAGGAGTCGTCGAGCCCATGGCAGTCCGCATCCGTCTCACGCGCGTCGGCGCGACGAAGCAGCCGGCGTATCGCGTGGTCGTCACCGACAGCCGGAACGCCCGGGACGGGCGGTCGATCGAGACGATCGGCCACTACAACCCGCGCATGGAGCCGGTCGAGTTCGTCGTCGACGCCGACAAGGCGAAGGCCTGGCTCGCCAAGGGCGCCCAGCCGTCGGACACGGTCGCGCGCCTGTTCCGTGCCGCCGGGATCCTCCCGGCCGCGCCGGCCGCGAAGGAGTAGGCGCGATGGCAGCGCGCGAGCTCGTCGAGTTCGTCGCGAAGAATCTCGTCGACGACCCGGACGCAGTGAAGGTCTCCGTCCATCGGGAGCTGGGCGGGACGGTCATCGAGCTCGAGGTCGCCGAGGGCGACATGGGCAAGGTGATCGGCCGCAACGGGAGCGTCGCCAAGGCGCTCCGGACGCTCCTCAAGGTGACGTCGGCTCGCGACGGCGAGCCCGTGACGCTCGAGATCGTCTGAGGACGACGGCCGTGTCCGGGCCTCCCGAACGCATCGCGGTGGGGCTCGTCCGCGGGCTCCACGGGCTCCGGGGGGCCGTCCGGGTCGAGGTCCTCACCGACCGGCCCGACAAGCGCTTCGCCCCCGGGGCACGCGTGTGGGTCGCCGGGCGCCCGGCGCCACTCACCATCCTCGAGGCCGTCCCCGACGGGAAGGGGCTCCGCGTGAGGTTCGAGGCGATCCCGGACCGGACCGCGGCGGAATCGCTCCGCGACGCGCTCCTCGAGGTCGGGATCGACGAGGTCCCGGCGCCCGAGGGAGACGCCGTCTACTGGCACGAGCTCGTCGGCGTTGAGGTGCGCGGCGTCGACGGGACGTCGCTCGGCACCGTCCGCGATGTCTACCGCGCGGGAGCCACGGAGGTGCTCGTCGTCGACGGCGGGCTCGTCGGCCCGTTCGACCTGCCGGTGGTGAAGGACTTCATCCGCGCGTGGACCCCCCGTGAGGGCGTCATCATCGTGGATGCGGATGGGCTGGACCTGGCGCCGCCAACGTCACGCAAGCGCAGGTCGCGTGGGGACGCCGAGGCTCCACCCGGGTGACGCTCGAGGTCGACGTCCTCACGCTCTTCCCCGCGATGCTCCGGGGCCCGCTCGACGAGAGCATCCCGGGTCGCGCGGTGGAGCGGGGCCTCGTCATGGTCCGCATCCGCGACCTCCGCGAATGGGGGATCGGGCGCCACCGGAGCGTGGACGATGCGCCGTACGGCGGAGGCGCCGGGATGGTGCTGCGGCCCGAGCCGGTCGGTGACGCCCTGGACACGCTGCGCCGCCCGGGGTCGACGGTCGTCCTCATGGACCCCGGCGGCGAGCCGTTCCGCCAGGCGACGGCGCATGAGCTGGCCAGCCTGGAGCACCTCATCCTCGTGTGCCCCCGGTACGAGGGGATCGACGAGCGGGTCCGCTCGCTCGTCGATCGCGAGATCTCCATCGGCGACTACGTGCTCTCCGGCGGAGAGCTCGCCGCGCTCGTCGTCCTCGACGCCGTCATCCGTCTCATCCCGGGTGCGATCGAGGAGGCGTCCGTCGTCGAGGAGTCGTTCGCGGACGGGCTCCTCGAGTACCCGCAGTACACGCGCCCCGCGGTCTTCCGGGGGCTGGGCGTGCCGGAGATCCTCACGAGCGGCGACCATGGCGCGGTCGCTCGGTGGCGGCACGCCGAGGCCCTTCGACGGACGGCCGCGCGCCGGCCCGACCTCCTCGTCGGACGGGACCTCTCGCCCGACGAGCGCCGCGCGCTGGAAGAGGCCGTGCGCGAGGAGGCCACGCGCGTGGAGGCCGCGCTCGAGCAGCCGGTCCCGGGTACAGAGAGCCGCGAGGGCTGACCTTCGGCGGGAGCATCCCCCCGATACGGCCGGCGCGGGCACTACGTCGTTCGACGCATGACCGGCGCGCTACACTCGGAGCAACGCTCAGGCCGGGGGGCGGGCGCGTTGCAGCGAGCAGACGACATGTCGATCGCCGATTGGGCCGAGTTCGGGGCGAGTGGCCAGCCGACCAACGCGGACGGAGCGCAGCGGGGAGACGAGCAGACGGAGATCGCGCGCGCGCTGTCGTCGCTCGCCGCCAGGCTCGAGGCGAGCGAAGAGAACTTCCGGACCTTCTTCGAGACGGTCGACGACATCATCCTCGTCGGAACCCTGGACGGTCGGATCGTCTACGCGAACCCCGCCATCACGAAGAAGCTCGGGTACGACTCCGCCGAGATCCGGTCGATGCCGATGCTCGACCTCCATCCGCCCGAGGTGCGCGCCGAGGCCGAGGCGATCTACGCCGCCATGTGGAACCGGGAGCGGAACACGTGTCCGCTGCCGCTCCAGGGCAAGGCGGGTGCGCTCCTCCCCGTGGAGACCCGCGTCTGGTTCGGCCAGTGGAACGGCGCCGACTGCGTCTTCGGGATCTGCAAGGACCTCACCGCGGAGCAGGAGGCGCTCCAGAGGTTCGAGCGGCTGTTCAGGCACAACCCGGCCCTCATGGCAGTGACCGACCCATCGGACGGGCGCTTCACCGACGTGAACGACGCCTGGCTCGAGACGCTCTGCTACGAGCGCGAGGAGGTCCTCGGCAGGACGGCCGAGGACCTCGACCTCTTCGCTGATCCTGACCAGCAGCGCGCCGTTGGGGCGCAGCTCCAGGCGCACGGCCGCGTGAGCGACGTCGACCTCAGTGTCCACCGGCGCGACGGGACCATCCTCGACGGCCTCTTCTCCGGCGAGATCGTCGAGAGCCAGGGGCGCCGGTACTTCCTCACCGTCATGATCGACCAGACCGAGCGCAGGCGCGCGGAGGAGGCGCTCCTCCTCCAGTCGCAGAAGATGGAGACGGTGGAGCGGCTCGCCGCGGAGATCGCGCACGACTTCGACGACCTGGCTGCCATCATCGGTGCACAGGCTGCGGTCGTGGGGGACGAGCTCCGGCCGGGCACGCCCGGGCGCGCCGCGGTGGCCGAGCTCGTGGCGGCAGCACGGCGAGGAGCCGAGCTCGCCGGGCAGCTCCGCGGCGTCGGCGGACCGCAGGAGATCGAGGGGTAGAGGGTCGCGGCGCCGGGACGGTTCCCCGGCCTGTTGCTGCGTCACGCTCGGGTCAAGGCTCGCGGGGGCGGGCGCGTTGCGAGCGATCGGAGACCATGGCAGTGGACGGAGCGGTCACGGACGGGGGCACGCGGGCGCCCGAGGCCGTGTCGCCGGGCGCGCCGGCCGATGCCGCCGCGGGGGCGCGGCGCGTGGTTCCCGCCGACGCCTCGCGCGGCTTGGCCGACCTCCAGGCCGGCGATCACCTCTGCTGCCTCCACGAGACCGAGGACGAACGCCGGGCCGCGGTGGCCCTCTTCATCAGGGAGGGGCTCGAGCGCGGCGAGAGACTCCTCTGCCTCGTCGATCCCGTGGTCATGGAGGCGATCCTCGGCCACCTGCGCGACGACGGCCTCGACGTCGGGACCCATGTCGCCCGCGGGCGGATCGTCGTCCCCACCGCCGATGAGGGACAGCTGCGCGGCGGCGTGACCGACCCGACGGTCGTGGTGGCGATGCTCCGGGCGGAGACGGAGCGGGCGCTCGCGGATGGCTGCGGCGCCCTGTGTGTCGCCGGTGACGTGGCGCAGCTCCTCGGTGGGCTCCCGGACGCCGAGCGGCTCCTCGCGTACGAGGCCGCGCTCGACGAGCTCATCTCGGGCGGTGGGTGCCTCGTCCTCTGCCTGTACGACCGCCGGCGCTTCGAGCCGGCCGTGCTCCCCGACGCGCTGCGCGCCCACCCGAGCGTCGTCGTCGGCGACCGCGCGATCGGGAATCCCCGTCACGTACGGCCCGCCGACCTGCGGAGCGCGGACCGCGTCGCGAGCGACCTGCGCGCCTGGATCCGCGACCTCGCGGACCGCAGTCGGGTCGAGGAGGAGCTGCGGGCGAGCGAGGCGAGGTACCGGGAGCTCTTCGATGTCGCATCCGACGCGCTCTTCCTCATCGACCCGAAGACGGGCCGGATCCTCGACGCGAACCTCGCGGCCTCGGAGATGTACGGGTACGAACGCGCGGAGCTGCTCGCGATGCGGAACGCGGACCTCTCCGCGGAGCCCGAAGAGACGCGGCGGCTCACGCCTGGGCCTCCGACGGACGAAGACGCGCGCGTGCACATCCCCGTCCGCCTCCACCGGAGGGAGGATGGGACCGTCTTCCCGGTGGAGATCACCGGCCGGTTCTACGCGCGGAACGGACATCGGATCCTGACGGTCGCCATCCGCGAGATCATGGAGCGCGTCCGGGCCGAGGAGAAGCTGCAGCGTGCCAACGACCGGCTCTCGCTGGCAGCCCGCGCGGGAGGCGTGGGCATGTGGGACTACGACCCCGTCGCCGACACGCTCGCCTGGGACGACCAGATGTTCCGCCTCTACGGGATCTCGCGGGAGCAGTTCAGCGGCGCCTACGACGCATGGCAGGCCGGGGTCCACCCGGATGACCGGGAGCGCGGCGACGCCGAGATCGCGGCGGCCCTGCGGGGTGAGCGCGAGTTCGACACCGAGTTCCGCGTGCTCTGGCCCGACGGGACCGTCCGCGATATCCGTGCCCTCGCCCTCGTGTCGCGCGACGCATCCGGTCGACCCGTCCGAATGATCGGCACGAACTGGGACATCACGGCCCAGAAGCATCTCGAACGCGCACTCGCGTCGAGCGAAGAGAACTTCCGGACCTTCTTCGAGACGGTCGACGACATCATCCTCGT
>JBAWVU010000186.1:0-5690 GCA_037147135.1 Chloroflexota bacterium | reverse complement strand
CTCAAGGAGCTCCTCCTCGCCCCGGCCGAGATCGCGTACCGGGTCTTCTAGGACCTACCCACCCCGCGGCACACTGACGGCGCCCGGCCTCGGCCGGGCGCCGTCATCTGTCCCCGGACGGAAGTGAGCACCAGCTCCCGCGTCGGCCCGAAGAGCGGTGAGATGCAAGCTCGCGGCGCCATGGCAATCCCTGGCCCGCGTGAGCCCTTGGGCACGGCGATCACCGAACGCATGCTCACGCTGGTCCACGCGCAGGTCTTCGGTGGGTCGTCGCGCGACCACTCGGACATCATCGCCTGCATCGGGGGCGAGTACCACCAGATCGGCGGCCGCATGGTGGCGGATCTCTGCGAGCTGCAGGGGTGGTGCGGGTACTTCTCCGACGCCGGGACGTCGGTGCCGCACCTGCTGCTCGCGATCGAGGAGCACCGGCCGGACATGGTCGGGCGGTCGCGTACCGGATCTGCTGGAAGAGCCCTGACGGCGCAGGCCCTCCGGCGCGGGCAGGTCATGCGATCCGTGCCTCCGTCTGCGGCACCGCCCGGTCCGCGACGAGGGCGCCCTCCTTGGGGCCCTCCGGGCGGACGGGCAGGTAGATCGCGTCGAGCATGAGGCCGAGCAGGCGGATCTCGCCGAGGCTCCGGGCCCGGAAGGCCCGATAGCGGTCCCGGAGCTCCCGGCAGATCGTGCTCACCGTCGTCCGGCTGATCGAGCCGAGACCCGCCTCCCGGGCGAGGCTCTCGATGTCGCGATCGGAGGTGGCTCCGGGCATTCGCGCCGATGACGAGCGCCTCGAGGGGTCGGGTGCGGACGATCGAGCGCGTGTCGGGGATGACCGAGCTCACGACGCGGACGAGCGTGTCGCGCACGTGGGGGCATCGCGATCGTGATCCTGCCCTCGGCGGTCACCGACCCGGCGGGAACGCATCCCGTTGCGCGAGCCCGCGGCATCGGGCGTCCGCTCGTATCGGGCGCGCCCGAGGAAGACCGCGACCTCGTCCTCGACCGCCCGCTGGAGGATGAGCTGGGCTCCGAGACGCCCGAGGGTGCTCAGAGCATCGGGATCGGCAAGGCCGCCGGTCAGGACCGCTTCGATGGCGGCCTCGATCTGGACGCTGGGGGCTATCCTTCGTTCCACGGCGTGGTCTCCTCTGCGACTTGCTAGGTCAGCTTTGGAGCCTACGCCGTCTTCACTTTTCCAGCGGGTTGAGGACGCCACCTGACGCGATGGCCGAGAGCTTCTTCGCGAGCCTCGAGGCCGAGCTCATCGACCGGAGCGTCCGGCGGACGCACGACAAGGCGTGCCCTGCGGTCTTCGACCGCATCGGGATCCGGTACAGCGGTGCCCGGCTGCACTCCGCCCTCGGCGTCCTCTCGCCCGACGAGCTCGAGATGAGGTACCGTCTCAGCCAGACGACCGCTGCCCGACCGTGACCGTCCACGGAAGCGGGGCAAGTCCAGCTTCCATACCATCGAGGGGACATAGTCACCGGCCGCTTGTGGGGTGACGCTTTCACTGGCCGGCGATGATGACGAGTCCACCCGCTTGACCTCTGGTGTCGGCGCCACCATCCAGCCGAACTGGCACATGCACCTCCGTACATGACAGCAAACCCCCGACCCGGGGGCCAGGGAGACGACGATGCTGACCGTCAATCAGAACTCCACTGGAGAAGGCCGTGTGGGCGTTCGCTACACCCTGGGCCAGATCGGCGTGGCCCCCGCGCGGGGTGATGCAGACCACGTGGCGCGGGTCGCGCACCTTGCGCTGAAGGCTGATGACGCTCGGTTCCTGCAGCCGGCCGCGACCGCCATCGGCGTCACCGCCCGGTTCCGCGATGTCATCGCGACCTTCGACACGCCTGCCGGCGAGACGCCCGCGGGATTCCGGGTCGAGGCCTCATTGATGGCCGACGGGCTCCTGCTCGTCGACCTGGTGCGGGACATCTCATACGACCGGAACGGAGTACGACGGCCAACGGCCGTGGTGTTCTCCGCGGACACGGCGAACCCCTACGAGGTCGCACCCATCGCGCCGCTCCTGGGGAACCTGACGTGCAACCCCGGCATCGTCTACGACCTGTTCATCAACAATCCGAAGGCGAACGTCGGGCACGAGTTCAATACCCTTGAAGAGGTGATGTCCGAGCTGGGCCGCATCCTCGGTCCCGGGTGCGATGTCTCCGTCGAGATCGAGAACCCGTTCGAGCCGGACTTCAGCCGGATCGTGGACGCCCTCGCACCCTTCAAGGCCATCCTGTCCGAGTACCGGCTCGTGGTGAAGGTCCCGCACACCGGGCCGGTGAACGCGCAGAACGTCAACGAACTGCTGACGGACGACGCGCGCCTCGACGCCTGGTACGCCACGCCGCCGACGGAGGACGCGTTCCGGTCTCACAACCTGGCGCTCAAGCTTCGCGAGCACGGCTACCGCGTGAACTACACGCTGATGTTCGAGCCGTACCAGACGGCCCTTGCGCTGCAGGCGAAGCCCTACTTCATCAACAGCTTCATTCGCCATCGACTGTCCCAGTCCAAGCGAGTCGCCGAGCTGCTCGCGTTCTACCGGATGAGCCGGGACAAGTCGCACCTGGTGAAGCTCCAGGAGTTCCTGTTGGCGAGCGATCACCTCAGCGTCGGCGGTCCGATCCACGACCTGATCGACGTCCTGCACTACGCCGAGGATCTGCTGGCCTATCGCAGGTTCGACGAGGCGGAGGGCCGCGACGGCCTTGACAGCGTGCGCCACAACCTCCGCATGCTCAGGCAATCCGGCCTGCCGGACACGCGGCTGATCGTATGCAGCATGGAGGGCGCCAGCAACTACCCGGATCTCGACAAGCTGACCGTCGAGCCCGAGTTCGCCGACATCATCGACCGCCTGGTCATCACGGCGGAGCCGAACTATCTCGCCCGGTTCACCTCTGCCAACCACGTCGTCAGCTACCAGCGGCGCTTCATGGCCGCTGCAGCGACCGCTCCAGTCCCCGTCGCATCCACCTAGCACCGCGTTCCGGGGACAGGAGTCCTACGCATGTTCGCAACCTGACTGCTGTCTCCCGGGATCCGCCTCAGACGGCGCATCCCGGAGGACCCGGGTGCGATGTCATGGAGGGGACCACGATGATCATCGGCTTTGGATGCGACCCGAACGCGACCGACCTGAAGCTGGCGCTCATGGCCCACGCCCGGGACCTTGGGCATGAGGTGCTTGACTTCGGGTCAGAGGACCCGATCTACCCGCACACGGCGATCAAGGTCGCACAGGAGGTGGTCGCCGGGCGGGTCGACCGGGGCGTGGTGCTGTGCGGGACGGGGATCGGTGCCTCGATCGCCGCCAACAAGGTGCGTGGGGCCTACTGCGCGCTGCTGGGGGATGTCTATCAGGCCCAGCGCGCCCAGTTGAGCAACAACGCGAACATGATCGCGATGGGCGCACAGGTCGTCGGCATCGAAGTGGCGAAGTGCCTTCTCGCCGAGTACCTGAGCCACACCTTCGACCCAGCTTCGCGGAGTGGACCCAAGGTCGCCGCGATCTACGAGTACGAATCGAGCGGGGCGCGATGAGCATGACGGCGACGGAGCTCGCCCTCGCCGCGGCGAGGGCGAGGCGTCTGGTGCTCCGCATGATGGAGGCGGGGCGGTCGGGTCACCTTGGCGGTGCGCTGTCCGCCATCGATATCGTCACGGCGCTCTACTTCAACGAGCTCGACATCGACCCGGCGAACCCATCGGCGCCCGGCCGCGACCGCTTCGTGCTCTCGGCAGGCCACAAGGCCATGGCCCAATATGCCGTACTCGCACTCGCCGGGTTCATGCCTCCGGAGGTCCTCGACACCTACGGCTCGTTCAAGAGCCCGATCCCGGGCCATCCCGACATGCACAAGCTTCCCGGCATCGAGGCGAACACCGGAGCCCTCGGCCACGGGCTGGCGATCGCGTGCGGCATGGCCCTGGGAGCCCGGCTGGACCAGCGCGGCTCCCGCGTGTTCGTCGTGATGGGTGACGGCGAGCTCACCGAAGGGTCCAACTGGGAGGGCGCCGCGATCGCCGCCCACCACAGGCTGGACAACATCGTGGTGTTCGTCGACGCGAACGGGCTGCAGATCAGCGGCCCCACTCGCGACGTCATGGACATGGCGCCCATCGGCGGCAAGTTCCGCGCGTTCGGCTGGGAGGTGGACGAGATCGACGGCAACGACATGTCGCAGATCGTCGAGGTCCTTGCGCGCCTCCCCCTCTCCGCCGGCAAGCCCAGCGCGATCGTCGCGCATACCGTGAAGGCGAAGGGCATCAGCTCCCTCGAGGGCACGGCCGGATCGCACTACTGGAAGCCGACGCAGGACGAGCTGACCGCGGCGATCCAGGAGACCGAGGCGCGGGTCGCGACGCTCCAGGTGGAGGCTGCCCGATGAACGGCGATCTCTACGACCCTCGCAAGACCTTCGGCGCTGCCGTCACGCTCGAAGCCGAGCTCGACGAGAGGATCGTCGTCCTGTCGACGGACAGCGGTGGGTCGTCAGGGCTCGGCGCCTTCCAGCAGAAGTACCCGGCCCGGTACCTCGAGTTCGGGATCCAGGAGCAGGGGGCCACCGGCGTGGCATCCGGCCTCGCCACCATGGGCAAGATCCCCGTCTTCTGCGCGATCGCCCCGTTCGTGACCTGCCGCAACTTCGAGCAGTTCCGCAACGATCTCGGCTACATGAACCAGAACGTCAAGATCGTGGGCAGGAACGGTGGGTTCACCTACGCCGACCTAGGATCGACGCACCACTCGCTCGAGGACTATGCCCTCATGCGGATGATCCCGGGGGTGACCGTGCTGGCGCCCCAGGATGCCGGGGAGATCCGCGGTGCGGTCCACGCGATGCTGCAGATCAGGGGTCCGGTGTACATGCGGATCGGCAACGGCCCCGTCCCTCAGTTCTTCCCCGATGACGACTTCGTGATCGGCAAGGGAAGGCACGTGCGCGAGGGCTCCGACGTCACGGTGATCTCCACCGGGTACACCACCGTGGCGGTGATCGAAGCCGTCGACGCCCTGATCGCCGGAGGCCTGGGAGTCGACCTCCTCTGCCTCGGGACCGTCACGCCACTCGATGACGAGCTGATCCTGGAGTCGGCCCGGCGCACGACGCACATCATCACGGTGGAGGAGCACTACCCGCGTGGCGGCCTCGGAGGGGCGGTCGCCGAGCTCGTCAGCGGGACCTTCCCCGTTGTCGTCGACCGGGTGGCCGTGCCGCACGTGTACGTGCCCACCGGACCGTACGCGGAGATCCTCAAGAGCTACGGTCTCGACGCCGCCGGGCTGGAGGTCAGGATCCGGGAGCTCGTCACCCAGCACCGACAGGTCGCCGCTGCCCGCCTGCCCTGATCACAGCCCTGCAGGGGGCGGTGGGTCGACGAGGGAAGACACGCGCGGCCATCCCCGCTCGGAGTTCCCTGGGGTGAGCACAAGCCCGCGTTCGCGGGCCGCGGAGAACCCGAACGTGATCCTCTTCTTGTCGCCGCGGAACCGGACGTGGCAGAACTCGTACGGGTAGTCCGCGTCGGTCCGGCTCGTCTCTTCGAGCTGCAGCAGGGTGAGGCCCGCGCTGACATCGAGCAGTGAAGCGTCGCGTTCGCCGGCGAGGGTCGCGTCCCGGATCTGCTGGAAAAGCTCTGACGGCCCAGGCTCCCCGGCGCGG
>JBAWVU010000185.1:0-5715 GCA_037147135.1 Chloroflexota bacterium | reverse complement strand
CCCACGGGCCGGGCCGGCGGCGGACGGCCTGCCAGGCGGCGCGCGCGGAGAGCGTCGGGGGGTCGTCGAGGAACGGGATCCGCGCGCGGGCGAGGAGCCACGAGACGATGAGCAGGAGCGCTGCGACAACGAGGATCGCGGCCCGCGAGAAGCCGCCGGTCGCGAGGGACACGACGTTCACGAGGTGCGCGGAGAGGTAGACGCTCACGACGATCGCCGCGCCCGTCCTTCCTGCGGGCGAGATCGCCGGGACCGCCCGGGCGACGAGGAGCCACCCGGGCACGACGAAGAGGATCGGCCAGACGACGACGATCGCGATCGGCGGCGCAAGCCATGCGAGCACGAACAGCATCACGACGAGGAACGCGAGGGCGAGCAGCCGGCCGGTCGCGTGGCCTCCGGCGCCCAGGGCGCCGCTTCGTGTGCCCGCCGATCGGGCTCGTGCGGCGGCGGCGCGGGCCGCGAGCCTTACGCCTGGCGCGGGCACGCCGGATCGCCGCGCCGCGTCATGCGGTCGTCGACGACGGCCGCTCAGCCATCGAGGCCACGGACGTCGAACACGGCATAGTTAGGTGTCTCGATCACGGTCGGGAACCGCGCCCGGTAGCCGTCCATCGCCGCCCCGACCTCCCGCACGTCGTCGGTCGAGATGACGACGAAGTCGACGCCGTACGACTTGATGAGTGCGTCGGCGCCGGGGCCGAGCGTGAGGATCTCGAGCGCGTCCTTCTGGCGCGCTTCGTATGGGATGCCGCTCACCCACAGCTGGCCCCAGTAGCCCATGAGGAGCTGCCGCCCAGACAGCATCATGATCGGGTCGTGGTGACCCATCCCCGTCACGAGGAGCGAGCCGGGCGGGGTCACGTCCCGGACTTCCCGCGCGACCTCGATCTGCTCCGTCGAGATCATCGGGTAGCGCCCGTTCCCGATGAGCATGTCGAGGCTCTCGAGCACCGGTGAGGCGACCATCGTCGCGACGGCGAACACGAGCAGTCCCCGGATCGCCACGTTCCGCGTGGCGCGCCACGCGCGTGCGACGACCGCCGCGGAGATGAATGCGGCCGCGAGGAACCAGTAGACGAGGATCTTGTGGTTGTCCCAGTCCCACGGCTGGAACGCCATGAGGTTCGCGACGACGAAGACGACCATGAACGCGGCGAGGAGCCGGCGCGGGCGCGGCGCGAGCGTTCGTGCGCTGACGAGACCGACGATCGCGAGGATCCCGTACAGGCCGACGTTCTTCACCCAGAACCACCACCAGGGATCCGGGTCCGCGACCCAGCCGACCACCGGGCGCAGCGACGAGAGCGCCCCGGCGCCGCCTCCGAGCTGGATCGCCAGCTGCGGCGCCGAGACGACGATCCAGACGACGCCGAACGCGATCCACCCGCGCCACGGCAGCTTCCACGGCGGCGACGAGAGGAGGAGCGCGAGGAACGGCGTGACGATCGCGAACGCGAGGAGGGTCGGCAGGTGCGAGAGCGGGAGCAGGCCGGCGATGACGCCCGCGGCGATGAACTCGCGGGTCGACCGCGTCCGCGACGCCCGCAGGAGGATCGTCGCGGAGAGCATGAGGAGCGGCAGGCCGTACAGGTACGCCCGCTGCGACATGAGGAACGCGGTGTACGGGTTGAAGAACCGGATGTGCATCGCGTCCTGGCCCGCCTGGTCCCACGGCGCGGTCGTCAACGTCCCCAGGAGATCGTGGGTGGCGTCGAACCGCGCGACGGTCGTGATCCATCCGAGCCCCGCCCCGAGGAGGAAGAGGACCATCGCGAGCGTGGCGACGTTCGGCCGTCGGAGGAGTCGCCGCGCGAACGCCCAGATGCAGAGGGCGGCGATGACCGAGAGGACGAAGCTGTGGAGGCAGAGCGCCTCGGCCGGGTCGAGCCCGAAGAGGACGAACGCCGCCGGCGTGAGGTCGGACAGGTAGTGGTAGCTGAGCGGCAGCCCGGAGAAGAGGATGTTCTGGGGGAGGAAGTTGTCCCCGAAGGCGAATGACGAGACGATCCCGAGGTGGTAGGGCCAGTCGCTCCAGATGTTCTTCTGGCCGGCCCACAGTGCATCCGACTGGTAGACGAGCGCGGACGACCAGAGGATCGCCCACCGGATCACGAGGATCCCGATGACCCCCGCGGCGACCGGGTCGATGCCGCCGGCGAACGCGCGGACGCGCGGCAGCGGGTCGCGGAGGGCTTCGACGATCGCGTCGACGCGGTCCCCGGCGATCCCGTGGACCCCGTTCCAGATGACGATCGCGACGATGACCGACGCGAGCCCGATCGCGGCGACGAGCGACGAAGTGAACCCGACGAGCGCCGCGGCGGGGACCATCGCGAGCGTCCCTACGGCGATCCCGGCGACCGCGCCATAGGACCACCGCTCGAGGCGCGTGAGCCATGGCGTGAAGCGGCCCAGCGCGGCGATGCCCGGCGCCGCGAGCGCGGCCATGAGCAGGAGCGATGCGAGCGAGCCGATCGAGAAGGACACGTCGGCGTGATGATAGGCGGGTGACGATCGGGACGATCCTCCACGTGGACCTCGACGCGTTCTTCGCGGCCGTGGAGCAGCGCGACCGGCCCGAGCTCCGCGGGAGGCCGGTCATCATCGGCGGGGGCGGACCGGACGATCGGGGCGTCGTGAGCACGGCGAGCTACGAGGCCCGGGTCTTCGGCGTCCGTTCCGCGATGCCGCTGCGGACCGCGGGGCGGCTCTGCCCCGACGGTGTCTTCCTCCCCGTCGACGGCGCGAAGTATGTGCGGGAGAGCGGCCGGGTCATGGCGATCTTCCGCCGGTTCACGCCGCGGGTCGAGCAGGTCTCCATCGACGAGGCGTTCCTCG
The DNA here is from genome assembly GCA_037147135.1 of Chloroflexota bacterium. Taxonomy (GTDB): domain Bacteria; phylum Chloroflexota; class Limnocylindria; order Limnocylindrales; family CSP1-4; genus CAIYQJ01. The sequence continues at coordinate 2,874 of JBAWVU010000185.1, read as the reverse complement.
ACGTCTCGGGTTCGGAGGCGCTCTTCGGCCCGCCGGACGAGATCGCCCGCCGCATCAAGGCCGCGATCCACGATGAGACCAGCCTCACCGCGAGCGTCGGCGTTGCGACCTCCAAGCTCGTCGCCAAGGTCGGATCGGACCTCCGCAAGCCGGACGGCCTCGTCGTCGTGCCGGCAGGCGAGGAGGCGGCGTTCCTCGCGCCGCTCCCGATCCGGCGGCTCTGGGGGGTGGGCCCGGCGACCGCGACGGCCCTCGCCGAGTTCGGCGTCGTGACGATCGGCGACCTCGCCGCCCTGCCCCCGGACGTGCTCACCCGCCGCTTCGGGCGGCACGGGGCCGACCTCGTGGAGCGGGCGAAGGGGATCGACCACGATCCCGTCCACGAGCCGGATGCCGCTAAGTCGATCGGGCACGAGCACACGTTCGACGAGGACACGAGCGACCGGGAGGCGATCGAGCGGACGCTCCTCGGGCTCGCCGACGGCGTCGCCTGGCGCCTCCGTGGGGCTGGCCGCCTGGCGGGGACCATCGTCGTCAAGGTCCGCGATTCGGGCTTCCACACCGTCACGCGTCAGAAGCCGCTCGCCGAGCCGACCGACCTCACGGAGCCCATCTTCCGGGCCGCCCTCGAGCTCGCGCGCCCCGAGGTCCGCGGCAAGCGGATCCGCCTGCTCGGCGTCTCTGCGACGCACCTGGACGAGCCGGACCAGCTCGCGCTGTTCGCCGGGGACGTGGCGCGCCGCCACCGCGCCACGGAGGCGGCGGACGCGGTGAAGCGGCGGTTCGGCGAGCGATCCATCGTTCGGGCGAGGCTCCTCGGGCGGGGGCTCCCGGCGCCGTTCGAGCGCGATCCGTCGTCGCCGCTCGCCCGACGCGGGCTATCGGAAGACGACGTCGCCGGCCCGGACGCTGCAGGCGGGAGCGACGTCGACGAGGCCTCTCTCGACGAGGCCAGTCGCGACGAGGCCACTCGCGACGAACCGGGGCCCTGACACCCTGCCTGGGCCGAGACTTCGTCACATCGGTCGCAAGCGCCGCCGGGCCTCCCGGCCTTCGGGTTCGTGGCCGGCTCTCGCATTGGCGGCCGGCTACCTCGTCAGCCTCGAGCCGGGTCGACGACCCTCAGGCCTTCGCGTTCAGCGGCGTGCCCCAGACGATCGTCGAGTGTCACGACCTGGAGCGATGCGGGCTGGTCCTCGGCGACCGCGAGGGCCGCCCCGAGCTGGAGGGCGTCGGCCCCACGCAACCCGTGGACGCGGAGCAGGCGGATGGCCGTCCTGCGGACCTGGGCGATCGGCTGGACCTCCTGCCACGCCTGTGCGAGCGCGCCGAGCCGCTCGAGGGCGTCGACCATGGACGGTCCATCGAGGTACCCGTCGCGTTCCAGTCGAGCGAGCGCCGAGACGCACTCCACCTCCGTCGCCCACCAGACGACGAGCTCCCGATCGCGCTCGTACTCGGCCATCACCGCGACGCTCGACGGCTCGGCGACGAGCAACGGGACGATCGCGGAGCTGTCCCAGAACCTCACCGGAACCTCACCGGCCAAGACGCCGTTCGTCGATCACGGCCCGGACCGCGCTCGTGCCCGCCGGCAGCCTCGGCGCAGGGACGCGAAGCCGGTCGAGCGGCGGCGGCGCGTCGCCGATCCGGATGACCCCGGCACGCTCCAGGCGGTGCAGGCGGCCGGTCGGGTCGGGCGTGGCCGTGACGGGCTCCAACCGGGCGACCACCAGCCCACGGTCGGTGATGAGGATGCTCTCGCCGGCCCGGACCTGGTCGATGAGCGCGCTCAGCCCGTTCTTGACCTCCGTGATCGTGGCGGTCCTCATCTGGCTATTCTAGCCATCGTGAACTGGCCTGTCCAGATCATTCGATCGCCTTAGCCAGACCCCTTGACAGCGAACATCTGTTCGGTCTAGCCTGTGTCCGTAATCGAACAAGCGTTCTGTCGCCGATGTGCCCCGCGCGACGCAGCAGTGCCCCGGAAAGGAGCCCTGGGATGGCGATGGTCCGCATGCAGCCCATCCGCGTGGAAGTCCGCACAAACTGGTTCACCGGGACGCCGCGCGAGATCGTCCTCGACGGCCGGCGGATCCACGTGAAGCGGATCGCGGCTGTGCGTCGGGAAGTGTCCGCATTCCCGGTCGCGACCGGGCCGCGCACCGTCTTCGAGGTCGTCACGCACGGCGCGACGCTCGCGCTCACGTTCAAGCACCGCTCCCGGCGCTGGGAGATCGACGGGTACGACGGTCCGGTCCCGTTCGCGTTCGCCGCCTGATTCGGCCGGCCGGGAGCTGGATCGGGATCGTCGCTCCTCCGCCGCGGTCGCCGCGCCTCGTGTTCGGACTCCGCCGCGGTCGCCGCGCCTCGTGACCGGCTCGCGCGCCGCCGCCACCTGATCCGGGAGGGCCTGCCGGTACGCTCGCCCTCCCGGATCGCCACGTCGGGCCATGTTCGATTCGTTGCGCTCGGCCGCGCCGGGCGAATGCCGGCCGAGCCGGGCCCGCGGCACTGGGCCGAACGGGACCGGTCAACGTGCCGAACCGTCCCCGACGCGCTGACCCGCGGACCTGTCATCGTGGCCCTTGCCGGCTGCTACGATCGGCCCATGCCCGAGCTCCTTCCGCGCCCCTTCCGAGCAGCGAGCATCGCGGAGTTCGTCGACAGCCTCGCGTCGGCGGAACCGGTCCCCGGCGGGGGGGCGGCCTCGGCGGTCGCGGCCGCGCTCGCTGCGGGGCTCGTCTCGATGGTCGCGTCGCTCTCGCGCGGCAGGGCGAAGTACGCGCCGTACTCCGCGACGATCGAGCGGGGTGACGCGGAGGGTCGCCGTCTCGCCGACAGGCTCCTCGCCCTCGCGGACGCGGATGCGGC
>JBAWVU010000184.1:0-5778 GCA_037147135.1 Chloroflexota bacterium | reverse complement strand
CGCCGGGGCCGGTCATCGCCACCCCGCCCCCCGCGAGCGGGAGGCGCCCGACGCCCGCCGCGACGATCCAGCCGTCCACGAGGCCGACGCCGCCGAGGAGCGGCCGATCGAGGCGGTACGTGAGCGTCGGACCTCGCCCGAGGGCCGCGTACGAGGCGACGACCGGGTCGTCGAGGTTGAGGACGAGGACGCCGTCGGGATCGACGAGCTCCGCGAGCCGCCGCTTCACGCCGCGGTACGCCACGAGCGACCCGTGCCGGTCGAGGTGGTCGGACGTGACGTTCGTGTAGACGGCGACGGTCGTCCCGCGCGTGAGGGCCGGGAGCTGAAGCTCCGAGAGCTCGAGGACGACCCGGTGGTCGGGCGTGAGCCCCATCGCCCGCTCGACGAGCGGCGTGCCCGTGTTGCCGCCGAGGACGACCGGATGACCCGGGTCGGCCGCGAGGAGCGCGGCGGCGAGCGACGCCGTCGTCGTCTTCCCCTTCGTCCCGGTGACCCCGACGGTCGGCGCCGGACAGAGCCGAAGGAAGAGGTCCGGCTCGCTCACCAGGGGCGGCGCCGCGGGGTCGCCGGCCGAGCGCGCGGCGACGACCGGGCCGAGCGCTCGGCGCAGGCCCTCGTCGGCGGTGGGGAACGCCGGGTTCGCGGCCGGGGAGAACGCGATGAGCGCAGCGCCGCGGATCGCGTCGGCCGGATCGACCGCCGGTCCCACCGCGAACGCGATCGGCAGCCCCCCGAGGGCCTCGATCGCGGGCGCGAGCTCGGCGGCCGGCTTCCGATCGTAGGCGGTCACGACCGCGCCGGCATCGTGGAAGAACCGGGCGAGCGCCGTGCCGGTGCGGGCGAGGCCGAGGATGGAGACGGGCCGTCCCCGGAGCGATCCCCCGGCGATGCCGGTCCGGGTGAGGTCGCGGTCGACGTCGACGGGCCGGTCGAGCGCCATCAGGAGATCGCCCGGATGCTCGTGAGGAAGAGCGTCACGCCGAGGAGGCCCGAGAGCGCGCCGATGATCCAGAACCGGCCGGTCACCTTCGTCTCGGGCCACCCGAGCAGCTCGAAATGGTGGTGGATCGGCGTGAAGAGGAAGATCCGCTTCCCGTGGGTGAGGCGGAAGTAGCCCATCTGGAGGATGACCGACCCGGTCTCGACGACGAACACGAGGCCGATCACCGGGAGGATGAGCACCTGGCCGGTCATGAGCGCGGTGACCGCGAGGGCGGCGCCGAACGAGAGCGAGCCGGCGTCTCCCATGAAGATCGAGGCCGGGTGGACGTTGAACCACAGGAACCCGACGAGCGTGCCGGCAGCGATCGCGCAGACGAGCGCGAGGTTCGACTGTGTCGGGACGTTGAGCAGCGCGATGGCCATGAACGCGAGGAGGGCGAAGATGAGCAGCCCGCTCGCGAGGCCGTCGAGCCCGTCGGTGAGGTTCACCGCGTTGCTCGAAGCGACGATCGCGAACGCTGCGAGGAGGATCCACGGGATCGGCCCCACGATGAGGTCGCCGACGAACGGGGCGCGGAACCCGGTGAACCCGAAGTGGTTCTGCAGGTAGACGGCCGCGACGACGGCGACGACGGTCTGCCAGATGACCTTGTGTCGACCGCGGATCCCGACGCCCGTGAGGGCGTTGAGGATGTCGTCGATGGCACCGAGGATCCCGACTCCGAGGAGCGCGAGCAGGGTCGGTGCCGTGGACGGCTCCCACGCGCCGAAGACCGTTGCAAGCAGCAGGACGACGACGATGAGGAGCAGCCCGCCCATCGTCGGGGTCCCCTCCTTCGACAGGTGGGCCTCCGGACCGTCCTCGACACGGACGCGCTTGCCGAAGCCCACGGAGCGCAGCAGCCGGATGTACGCCGGCATGAGGATGACGACGAACGCGAAGGCGAGGACGATGCCCTGGATGATCGCTACGTTCATCGCGCCGCGCCGGGTCCGGCGGCGGCGCCCGGCGGCCCATCGACGCTCACCGCCCGCGCACGGAGCGCCTCGACGAGCACGTCGAGCGCGGCGCCCCGCGACGCCTTGACGAGGACGACGTCGCCGTCGCGCACGATCGAATCGAGCGCGACGAGCGCGGCGTCGCGGTCGGGGGCTCGGTGGACCCGCGCCGAGTCGAGCCCGGCGTCCTCCGCGGCATCGGCGATGCGGCCGGCACCGGGACCCACCACGAGGAGCTCCGCCACGACCCGGGCGGCGGCCTCGCCGACCGCGCGGTGACCGGCGTCGGACATCTCGCCGAGCTCGAGCATCTCGCCGAGGACGGCGACGGGGCGGCCGGACAGGCTCGCGAGCACGTCGAGGGCAGCGAGCATCGACGGCGGCGCGGCGTTGTACGAATCGTCGAGGAGCCGCCATCGGCCGAGGTCGACGAGGGTGGCCCGGTGCTCCGCCGCCCACCCGCCCGCGAGCGCGTCGGCGATCGCGTCGAGGTTGAGTCCAGCGGCCAGCCCGACCGCGGCGGCGGCCGCCGCGTTCTGGGCGGAGTGGCGGCCCAGGACGGGGATGGCCAGGGCACGGCGCGCGCCTCCGGCCACGAGCGTGAACGCGGTCCCGCGGTCCCCGACCGCGCGCACGTCCTCCGCCCGCACGTCGGCGTCGCCCGAGAGCCCATAGCGGACGGCGCGCGCGCGCGTCCGCTGGTCGAAGCCGCGGACGATCGGGTCGTCCGCGTTGAGGATGGCGACCCCGCTCGCCGGCAGCGCCTCCACGAGCTCCGCCTTCGCGTCCTCGATCGCCCGCATGCTCCCGGCCCGCTCCAGGTGGACCGGCGCGACCGAGGTGACGACACCGATCGAGGGCCGGCCCATCCGCGCGAGCCCGGCGATCTCGCCGCCCTGGTACATCCCCATCTCGAGGACGGCGGCCTCCTGCGTGCCGTCGAGCTGGAGGAGCGTGAGCGGGAGCCCGATCTCGTTGTTCTGGTTGCCGGGCGTCCTGAGCGTGCGGAGCCGGGACCCCAGGACTGTCGCGATCGCCTCCTTCACCGAGGTCTTCCCGACGCTCCCCGTGATCCCGACGGTGAGCGGGTCGAAGCGGGACCGCCAGGCGGCAGCGAGCGCCTGGAGCGCGGCGAGGGCGTCGGGGACGCGGAGGACGTTCGCCGGTCCGGCCGACGCGATCCCGGCGAGCTCTTCGGTCGACAGTCCCCGGGCGACGACTACCGCGGCCGCACCCGCGGCGACCGCCCGCCCGAGGCAGGCGTGGCCGTCAACGCGCTCGCCGGGAAGCGCGAAGAACGCGCAGCCGGGCGCCGCGAGGAGGGAGTCGACGGCGCCCCCGTGGATCGGCCGGTCGACGCGCACGACGAGCGTGCCGCCGGTGGCGGCGACGAGGTCGTCGGGCGTGAGAGAGGCCGGACCGCCGTCCCGGGGGCGGAGCGGTGCGCGGGCGTCGGTCACGGGTGCCAGTGTCGCACAGGCCGCCGTCACGGCTCGGCCGAGGGCGAGGGTCGCGGAGTCGAGCCGGCGGGCACCTCCAGGGAGACGGACCATGTCGTGGGTCCCTGCGGCGCCACGCCTTCGGCCGGCGGGAGCCCTCCGGACGCCGCCGGGCTCGGGCTCGCCGCCGGCGCGCCCGCCGGGATGGATGACGGCGACGCTGCCGCGCCGGAGGTCGGCGATGGGCTCGGCTGCGTGCCCGGCTTCCGCTGCTGGATCCCGAGGACCGCCACGGAGTCCTGCGCGATCCGCCGGAAGAGGTCGAACGACTGGATGGGGAGGTCCATCGAACCCTGGCCGTAGATGTTCGGGTGGCCCTCGCGGATGACGACGGCGATGACGACGTCGGGCTGCCACTGCCCGATGTAGCCGACGAACGAGAAGTTGAAGACGGTCTGCCTGAAGGCACCCCGGCCGCCGTTGAGCGTCCCATCCCAGATCTCGGCGGTGCCGGTCTTCCCGCCGACGAGGTACCCGGGCACCTCGGTCTTCACGCGGTAGTACTCGACGCCCATGACGACGTGGCGCATGAGCGAGATGAGCCGCTCAGAGAGCGCCGCGCTGATGATCCGCTCCCGGGGCAGCTTCGGCAGCGTGCGCTCCCCGACCGAGGCGACGACGCGCGGCGTCACCTTGAAGCCACCGTTCACCATCGCCGCGCAGGCGACGCCGAGCTGGATCGGCGTCACGGCGACGCCCTGCCCGAACGCTCCGTTGGCGAGGTCGAGCTCGGTCCAGCGCCGCACGGCCGGATCGTTCACGAGCCCGGGCACCTCGCTGGCCACGTCGATGCCGGTCTTCTCGCCGAGTCCGTACTTCGACCACGTGTCGTAGAGGGCGGCCGACGACGCCACGAGCGTCTTCCCGAGCCGGAGCGCGACCCGCGAGATGCCCACGTTCCGGCTGTATGCGACGACGTCCTCGAACGTGATGCTCCCCATCGCGCGGTGATCGGCGTCGTAGACGCGACCGCCCTGGACCTTGAGGACCCCGGAGTCGTTGATCCGCGTCGTCGCCGTCACGACCTTGCCCTCGTACGCCGCGGATGCGGCGAACATCTTCGCGACGGATCCCGGCTCGTAGACCGCGCTCACGACCGGGTCGAGGAACAGGCCCGGGTCCTTCGTCGCGATCGCCTGGTACTGGTTGCCGTCGTAGGACGGGTAGGTCGCCTCGGCGAGGACCTCGCCGGTGTAGGGGTCGAGGACGACCGCGGAGACCGACTTCGCGCGGTCGGCGACCCATGCGGCGAAGAGCTCCTGTTCCAGCCGGAGCTGGAGGCTCGCGTCGATCGTGAGCCGGACGTCCGATCCCGCGACTCCGGGCTTCTGCACCTGCGCCGTGTCCCACATGGGGCGGCTGGAGACGTCTCGCTGCGTGAGGAGGATCCGGGCGATCCCGCGAGCGCGTCCTGGTAGTGCTCCTCGACGCCGTACTGGCCGTCGCCGTCGCTGTTCACAAAGCCGAGGAGGTTGGCCGCGAGCGACGTACCCTTCCCGCCGCCGACCTGTGGATAGACGCGCACCGGCTCGGGCTCGAGGGCGACGCCGGCGATGCTCCCGGCGGCCAACGCGTCGCGGATCCGGTCGGCGGCCTCCCGCTCCACCCCGCGGCGGAGGATCACGTAGTCGGCGTCGGTCGTGAAGTGGTCGCGCAGGCTCACCGCATCCGCGCCGGTGAGCCCGAGGAGCGTGACCACCTGGTCCGCGACGGCCACCCGCTCGGCCGGCCTGAGCTGCGTCGGCGATCCCACGAGCCGGTCCCGGTCGACCGTCGTCGCGAGGACGACGGTGCCCGTCCGGTCGTAGATGGTCCCGCGCTGCATCCGCTCCTCGACCCGGACCGTCGTCTGGGCGCGCGCGAGCGCGACGAGGCGCCCGTGCTCGAGCACCTGCCACTGCGCGGTCCGCACGACGGCGGCCCCGGCGACGAGCACGACGATTCCGAGGACGAGGAGCAGCCGCCTGCGGGAATCGGTCCGACCGGGCATCCGACGACCTGCGGGCCGTCAGCGCGCCGGGACGACGAGCGGGTCAGCGAGCTGCGAGAGCCCCATGTCGAACGCGAGCTTCCGGATCGCCGGTTCGCTGCCGAGCCTCGAGAGGTCCGACCGCAGGTCCAGGCGGTCGCCCGTCAGCTGCTCGCGCTCGTAGATGAGCCTGTCGATGTCGTAGCTCGTCGCCGAGACGCGCACGGTCTGCGCGAGCGAGAACAGGCCCAGGAGGAACGCCAGCGCGATCCCGCCGAGCACGAACCCGACCCTGCCGGGACGGCGACCTGCCCGGACCGCCGTCCGCGCACGCCTCCGCTGCAGCGGCCGCTCGTCGGCGGCCGT
>JBAWVU010000183.1:0-5788 GCA_037147135.1 Chloroflexota bacterium | reverse complement strand
GCCATCGCACAGCGGCGATTGCGCGGCGAGCGGCAGCGCGAGGCGGATCTGCGCGTCGAGCAGAAGCGTCGCCGGGAACACGGGGCGGCGCGGGAAGTGGTCGGCGAAGAACGGCGCCGCCGCGGGCACGGCCGGCACGGCCACCGCGACGGGCGTCGCCGCGTCGGGCGTCGCCGCGTCGGGGGTCACCGCCCCCGCTGGCACGGCCGCCGGCGCCTCTGCGGGCACGACATCGCTCCGGATGTCGATGCGCCAGCCGGTCAGCTTGGCCGCGAGCCGCGCATTCTGGCCTTCCCGGCCGATCGCGAGCGAGAGCATCCGCTCGGGGACCGTGACGGTCGCGATCCGGTGCTCCTCGTCGATGTGCACGCCGACGACCTGCGCCGGGCTGAGCGCATTCGCGACGAAGACGGCCGGGTCGTCGCTCCACGGGATGACGTCGACCTTCTCGCCGCCGAGCTCCGCCACGACGGCCTGGACTCGCGCCCCCCGCTGGCCGACCGTCGCCCCGACCGGATCGAGACCCTCCTGGCGAGACGCGACGGCGACCTTCGACCGGTTCCCCGCCTCGCGGGCGATCGCCTTGATCTCGACGGTGCCGCTGTGGATCTCGGGGACCTCGAGCTCGAAGAGCCGTCGGAGGAACCCCTTGTGGGTCCGGCTCACGAGGACCTGCGGGCCCTTGGTGGAGCGGCGGACCTCCAGGACGTACGCCTTGACGTTCTGGCCGATGCGGTAGTGCTCGGTGGCCGACTGCTCGGTGACCGCGAGCACGGCCTCCGCCCGGCCGACGTCGAGGATGATCCCCCGCGGCTCCACCCGGTGCACGGTGCCGGTGATGAGCTCGCCCTCGCGGCTGGCGTACTGCTCGAACACGACGTCGCGCTCCGCCTCGCGCAGGCGCTGGAGGACGACCTGCTTGGCCGTCTGCGCATGGATCCGCCCGAAGTGCTCGGGATCGAGCTCCTCGGTCTCGACGAGCTCCCCGACCTCGGCGTCGGGCTCGATCGACCGGGCATCCTCGAGGGTCATCTCGGTGAGCTCGTCCTCGATCTCGGCGACGACGCGACGGGCGCGGAAGACGCGGATGCGGCCGGTCTCCGGGTCGATGCTGACGTGGACATCCTCGTCGCCGCTGAACCGGCGGTACGCGGACTGGATCGCCTCCTCGACGGTGCGGACGAGGTGCTCGCGAGGGACGCCCTTCTCGGCGTTGAGCTGGAGGAGGGCGCCGATGAAGTCCCGGCTCACCTCGCGCCTCCTTCGGCCTTTCGGCTCCACTCACAAGAAAACGTGGGGGTCACCCACGTTCGGAGCGGCCGATTCGCAGTCCGCCCGAGTATACACCCGGGTCCGTGGACCCCTCAAGGAAGGGATCGGGCCCATCGGGCCCGGGTTCGAGGCGGCCGGCAGGTCACGCGCCGGTGCGGCCGGGACGGTCAGGCGCCTGCCCGGGTCGCCTCCCGGCCCTGCCCCGACGACCCGTAGCGCCGGTCCACGTAGTCCTCGAGGATCCCGATGAACTCGTCGACGAGGCCCTCGCCGCGGAGCGTCCGGTCCAGGCGCCCGTCGATGAACACGGGCGCGACCGGCTCCTCGAACGCCCCCGGGAGGCTGATCCCGATGTCCGCGTGCTTCGACTCGCCGGGCCCGTTGACGACGCAGCCCATGACCGCGACGCGGAGCTCTTCGACGCCCGGGTAGCGGTCCTTCCAGGCGGGCATCCGCTCCTTGAGGTGCGCCGAGATGTCGCGGGCCATCTCCTGGAAGAACGTCGAGGTCGTCCGTCCGCAGCCGGGGCAGGCGGAGACCTGCGGCATGAACGCCCGCAGCCCCATCGCCTGGAGGACCTGCTGCGCGACCTCGACCTCCTTGGCGCGGTCGGCACCCGGGTCGGGGGTGAGCGAGACGCGGATCGTGTCGCCGATCCCCTCGTCGAGGAGGATCGCGAGGCCGGCGCTCGAGGCGACGATCGCGCGGTCCCCCATCCCCGCCTCGGTGAGGCCGAGATGGAGCGGGTAGTCGCAGCGGGCGGCGAGCAGCCGGTAGACGTCCACGAGGTCCCGGACGTTGCTCACCTTCGCGCTCACGATGATCCGGTCGTGCCGCAGGCCCGTCTCCTCGGCGAGATCGGCGGACCGGAGCGCACTCGCGAGCATCGCCTCGATCATGACGTCGCGGGCGTCCGCGGGCTCGGGCAGCGCCGCGTTCTCCGCCATGAAGGCCGTGAGGAGGTCCTGGTCGAGCGAACCCCAGTTCACGCCGATCCGGACCGGCCGGTCGTTGTCGATCGCGACCCGGATCATCGTCTGGAAGTTCGCGTCGCGGTGCTTCGTGCCGACGTTGCCCGGGTTGATCCGGTACTTGGCCAGGAGCCGGGCGGTCTCCGGATGGTCGACGAGCAGCCTGTGGCCGTTGTAGTGGAAGTCGCCGATGACGGGGACGTCGCACCCGAGGTCACGGAGCTTCCGCATCATCTCCGGCGCCGCTGCGGCGGCCGCGTCCGTGTTGACGGTGATCCGCACCAGCTGGCTCCCTGCCGCCCACAGGCGCGCGACCTGGAGCGCCGTCGCGTCGGCGTCCGCGGTGTCGGTGTTCGTCATCGACTGGACGACCACCGGGTGCGCGCTCCCGACGAGCACGCCGCCGACGTCCACGCTCGGCGTGGGGCGTCGGCGCGGCCGGAGCCGATCCCGGGACGTCACGGCGTGGTCCCGCCCCCGATCTGGCGGACGACGTCGAAGTATGTGATCCAGATCATGAGCCCGAAGAGCGCGACGAAGCCCACGAGGTACGTGAGGCGCTCGGCCTGGATGCTGAGGCGCGTCCCGGCGACCGACTTGATGAGCGTGACGACGATCCGTCCGCCGTCGAGCGGCGGGAACGGGAGGATGTTGAAGAGCGCAAGGTTCGCCGACAGGAGACCGGCGAGATAGAGCACGAAGATCGGCCCGAGCTGCCAGAACACGTCGCCGACCTGCACGGCGATCCCGACCGGCCCGGCGACCGGTGGCGCGCTCGTGGGGTTCGTGATGATCGACGAGCCGAGCTGGGCGAGGCCGTCGATGATCATCGAGAAGGCCGCGGCCGTTCGGTCGGCGCCGAGCCGGAGCGCCGTCAACGGGTCCTGCTGGATGTACCGCCCGGTGAAGGCGAACGAGAGGCCGGTGATCCCGAGCGCGCCCTTGCCCGCGTCGACCTCGGCCTGCGTCCGCAGCGTCGGCGTCACCACGCTGACGGTCCCATCGGGGTCCTTGATCTCGAGCGTCACTTCCGTGTTGGCGTGCGACCGCAGGTCGGCAAGGAGCGCGTCCGGGCCCCCGAAGTAGTCGTACGTCCGGCCGTCGACCGAGACGACCATGTCGCCCGCGCCGAGGCCGGCGCGTGACGCGGGGGAATCGGCCTGGACCTCGTCGAAACGGACGCCCCCGAGCGGCGTCGCGAGCCACGCGATGACGAAGAAGATCGCGAAGGCGAGGAGGAGGTTCATGACGACGCCGGCGCTGAGCACGGCGAGCTTCACCGGCAGGCGCGCGCTCGTGAAGGAGCGCGGGTCATCCGAGTCGCCGTCCTCGCCCTCGAGACGGACGAAACCACCGATCGGGAGCCAGTTGAGCGTGTAGAGAGTCTCCCCGCCCTGCCCGAGGATCCGCGCACGCGGCGGGAACCCGATGCCGAACTCGTGGACCCGGATCCTCGCGAGCCGGGCGACGACGAAGTGCCCGAGCTCGTGGATGACCACGAGGGCGCCGAGCATGAAGATGAACAGGACGATGGTGATCGCCGACTGGACCACCGCGGTCACGAGACGGCCCTCCCGCCGGAGGCTCCCGCCGGCCGCCACGGGGCGGCGAACGCCGCCGCGACCTCCCGGTCGAGCGCCACGAGCTCGTTGAGGCCCGGCGCCGGGTCGCCGTCGCGCCCGAACCTGTCCACGGCCGCCTCGAGCAGGAGCGGGATCCCGGTGAACCCGAGGGTCCCGTCGAGGAAGCGTGCGACCGCGACCTCGTCCGCCGCGATGAGCGCGGCCGTCGCGCGCGGCCCGATCCGGCCCGCATCGCGCCCGATGCGCAGGGCCGGGAACCGCCCCTCGTCCGGCGCGAAGAACGTCAGCGCGCCGGCGGCGACGAGGTCCGGCATGGCGGCCGGAGACGGCCGGCGAGCCGGGTACGTGAGCGAGTACTGGATGGGGATGCGCATGTCCGGTGTCCCGATCTGGGCCTTGAGCGAGCCGTCCCTGAAGAGCACGGCCGAGTGGACGACGCTCTGGGGGTGCACGACGACGTCGATCGCGTCGTACGCGACATCGTAGAGCCAGTGGGCCTCGATGACCTCCAGGCCCTTGTTCGCGAGCGTCGCCGAGTCGATCGTGATCTTGGCTCCCATCGACCAGGTGGGATGGCGGAGCGCTCGCTCGGGCGTGACGGAGCCGAGCTCCGCGAGCGGCGTCTCCCGGAACGGGCCCCCCGACGCGGTGAGCACGATCCGTTCCACCCCGCTCATGCCTTCGCCCGCGAGGCACTGCCAGATGGCGCTGTGCTCCGAGTCGATCGGGCGGAGCCAGCCGAGGGGCGCCGCCAGGGGGTGCGACGGGTCCGTGGCCGCGACCTCCGCGGCCCGCGCACGGGCGAGCGGCATGACGAGGTGGCCGGCGGCGACGACCGCCTCCTTGTTGGCGGTCGCGACGACCCGGCCGGTGGCGAGCGCCGCGAGCACGGGTCGGAGGCTCACGACGCCGCTCGTCGCCACCACGACGATGTCGACGTCGTCGCGCGTGGCGAGGCGCTGGAGGGCGTCCGGTCCGCTCACCCGCTCCGTGCCGGCCGGGAGGTCGAGGGCGCCGAGCGCTCGCTCGTCGGCCAGCGAGACCGCTCGCGGGTGGAGCAGCCGGGCCTGCTCTTCGAGGAGGCGGCCGTTGGACCCGGTGGCGATGGCCGTGACGCGGAAGAGGTCGGGGAGCCGGGCGAGGACCTCCACCGCCCGCGTGCCGACCGACCCAGCGGATCCGAGGAGCGCGACGCCGAGCGGCGTCGCAGGGTCGCGGTCGGGCGCGATGAACGGCATCCGCCGCGGCCTACTGGACGAGAAGGACATAGAGGAGCGCCACCGGTGCAGCGAAAAGGAAGGAGTCGACCCGGTCGAGGATGCCGCCGTGCCCGGGTATGAGCGTCCCGGAATCCTTCGCGCCGGCCGCGCGCTTGAGGAGCGACTCGGCGAGGTCGCCGGCCTGTGCCGCGATCGCGACGAGCGGGCCGAAGAGGACCGCGGCGATCACCGACTGTCCGAGGAGCCAGAAGCCGACGATACCGACGACGGTGGCGGCGACGATCCCCCCGACGAGCCCCTCGACCGACTTGGACGGCGAGAGGTGCGTGAGGAACTTGTGCCGGCCGACCTTGCGGCCGACGAGGAAGGCGCCGGTGTCATATGCCCAGACGGTGAGGAGCAGGAGGACGAACCACGCGCGTCCGGCCCCGAAGGCGAGCGCTCCGGGATCCACGGGCGCGACGAACCCCGCGACCGGGGCGCCCGGGAGGACGGCCGGAGCGGCGTCCCAGAAGCGCACGAGGAACGCGAGAAGGCCGACGTACATCGCCCCGAAGACGGTCGCCATCCACGCCTCGAGGCCGCGACGCGGGTCGATCCACGCGAAGGCGCCCACGCCCGCGAGGATGACGATGAGCGCGACGACGACCCCGGCGCCGGTCAGGTCGGTCTGTCCCGCGGCGCGCTCGAGGACGAGCGCGACGGCCCCGAGGATCCCGATCGGGGCGATGACCTCGTGGCC
>JBAWVU010000182.1:0-5795 GCA_037147135.1 Chloroflexota bacterium | reverse complement strand
CGCCGAGCGGCCGCTCGGCGTCACCGTCGTGGCTCTCCTCGCGGCGGTCGGTGGCATCCTCGGCGTCATCGGAGGCCTCCAGCTCATCGGGCTGGGCGGAGCCTTCGGAGTGTGGGGCTTCATCCTCCTGGCCATGTCGATCGCAGACCTCGTCGTGGCGTGGGGATGCTGGATGCTCCTTCCGTGGGCGTGGACCCTCGGGGTCGTGGTGGTCGTGGTCCAGTTCGGCCTGGCGCTGCTCAACCTCGTCAACGGCAACATCGTCAACGGGATCATCAGCCTGGTGGTGAATGGCGGGGTCCTCTACTACCTCGATACGCCCGACGTCCGTCGCGTCTTCGGCCGGGGACCTTCGACACTCGGCGCGCGGTCGTCCGCGATCGCCCCGGCGGCGGGGCCCGTGATCCCGCCGGCTCCGGTCACGCCTCCAGCTCCTGCGCCGGTCGCGTTGGCCACTCCGGTCGCGCCGGTCGCGCCGGTCGCGTTTGCGCCGGTCGCCTCGACGACGGCCACGGTGCGGTTCTGTCCGGGTTGTGGCGCCGCGGTCGTGCCCGGCCACGCGTTCTGCCCGATCTGCGGCAGGCAGGTTCCCGCCGCGCCCGTGGCTTGATCGGGGTCTCTGCGGGCCCGGCGTGACATCGGCTTGCCCGGACGGCGCGGTCCCGACAAGCCGATCCGAGCCCGGACTCGCCTGTCTCTCGGCGGAGGTTGGGCCTACACTCGAGCTGCGGCCTCCAGCCGACCGCCTGGACCCCGTCCGGGGCAGGGGTCAGGCATGGGCGTGCAGGTCACCCGGGGAGGCGTACATGAGCGCGAAGCGTGTCACGGCCATCCTGCTCGCTCTCATCGTGATCGTCGCCGGGTGCAGTCCCGCGGCTTCCGCCGTCGCGACCGCTCCCGCGTCCTCCGCCGCTGGACCGCCAGGCTCCGCCGGGCCGGCAGGCTCCCCGGGACCTTCAGGCTCCCCCGTGCCGACAAGCAGCCCTGGGGAGACCCCGTCCGGGTCGGCCGGTGGCGGCGCCGGAGAGGCGCAGATCGTTCCGGGGCTGGCCGCTCCGCCCGTCCTCGACCTGACCCCGCTGGGTTCCGCCCAGTTCCGCGTCGACACTGCCCGGACCACGAGCGTGGGCTTTCCGGCGGATGGCTCGGAGGCCACCCTCACGCTGACCGACGGCGCGGGCCTGACCTGGACGCTGGTCATGCCGGGAGACGCGCTCGGCGCGCCCAGGACGGTAAGCATGACCGGGCTCGCGGACCTGGCCAGCGCTGATATCCCGGGCCGCCTGGCGGGCGGGATCATGCTCGAGCCGGACGGGCTGACGTTCGTCGTGCCCGCCCGCCTGACGGTGACCGGCGGCAGCCCGGGGGCCACGTCGATCCTGCTCACAGGGGGCCAGGACGGCAGCGCGATGCAGTTCGCGCTCCCCGCGGACGACGCCGGGGGCAGCGCGTGGATCTCCCACTTCAGCTCCGTCATCGACGTCGACGTCGACGCGGCCTTGCCGCCGGTGACCGCGAAGCTGGACCGAGACTGGCAGGCGGCCACGGCCGCCGCCCAGGCGCTGCTCAAGGACACGGGCATCTCGGTCCCGGAGCCGCCCTCGCTACCCCTGGACTGCGTCTCCGCGGATGCCGCGAAGTCGAACGCCAAGAGCCTTGACGCCTTCGTGGCGGCCGTGGGCGACCCCGAGATGGACCTCGTCAGGAACCTGTTGGCGGTGGAGCGGCAGCGGCAGCTGCTCGGCCAGCCGGGCGACCCGTCTTTCACGCTCGTGAAGCAGCTGCTCGGCCGCCTCGAGAAGAAGGTCCTCCTGCTGATGGAGACGTACACGGGTCGGCCGGAGAAGCTGCAGGCAGTCACTGCGGCAGCCCTCGGGATCGGGCGCTCCATGGAGCTCCTGGGCTCGCCGGCCACGGCGATCCTGGGCCCGCTAGCCGCGTGGTGGGGGGCATCGATCGACCCCCTGCTCGATGATGTGATCGAGAAGCACGACTATGCGAAAGCCGCCACCGTGGTGTGGGTCGCGAGATCGGCCTCCCTCCTGGGGGCGGCGGTCGACGACGACGCGATCCTGCGGAAGCTGCAGGCCGCGCTGACGTTCGGCCTGGAGGCCCAGTTGACTGTGCACTGGCCCGGGGGCGACTGGCTGCTGGCGAGCACGTTCGTCATGGCGAACCAGGTGTTCGCCAGCGGCAGCGGGCGCTTCCTGACCGGCGAAGGGACCGGGGAGTACGCCTCCCTTACCTCCGATGAGCTGGAGTTCACCGAGGCCTCCGGGTTCCCCGTCCGGGCGACCCTGCAGAGCTTCGACGCCTGCGCAGGGACGGCCGAGCTGACGGTCGATCGGTTCTCCGCCGATGCCGAGACCTACCAGTCCACCGACCCAGAGAGCAACGCGGGCCCCGTGACCGGGTCCATCGTCAAGCCGGCCTTCGAGTCGGCCTTCGAGGAGTACCTCAAGGATGGCGTCTATGCCTTCCCCGTCGAGGTGCACAACCTCGACCCGAGGATGGTCGACCAGACCATCGAGGCGGCGCCGCTCTCGCAGGGGCTGTTCACGCTGGAGTTCGACATCGTGCTGACCCACACGCCCAGGCTCGTCAAGTAGACGGCGCACTGTCGGGAGGCCCCGTCACCTCGGCGATCGCCGTCGCGGCGCCGCGTCGGGAACGGTCTCGAGCGCTCCCGCGACCGCCTCGCTCGTGGGCACCATCAGCCCGTTCTGGCTGCGTCGACGCCCTGGCGACTCCACTCCCGGGGCTGCTCCGACGCACGTTGCCGGTGCTGCCCGGGGCCTCTACTGGCAGCGCGGGGGTATCCTCCACGAGACTCGGCGAGCGGGGGCCGCCGCTCGCTCGCGCAGGGCTGGATCACGACCCATCTGGAGTCACGACGCAGACCCGGGGGGAATGAAGGTCATGTCGCTGCTCCGACGGGCCGAGCGAGCGCAACACGGAACCGACACTCCGGATGCGGGAGTGACGGTGCCCGTCGACCCTGCCGCGCCGCCGCGGCCGGCCCGGGTCCCGGCTCGAGAGGCGATGCTCCGCGAGATCAGGGTCCGCCTCCAGGAGGAGGTCATCGCCGCCTTCGACGCGCTGCGTGACATCTCCAGCGCGGCCGAGGCCCGCAGCAAGGTCGAGGGGATCGTCGCACGGGTCATCGAGGCGCACGGGTTCACGGTGACCAAGGCTGAACGCCTGCGCCTGATCGAGGAGATGGCCGACGACCTCACGGGCCTCGGGCCGCTCGAGCCGCTGCTTCGCGACGAGACGATCACCGAGGTCATGGTCAACGGCCCGAGGAACATCTACGTCGAGCGGGGCGGGAAGATCGAGCGCATCGACAGCGCCTTCCTGAGCGACGAGCACGTGCTGAGGATCATCGACCGGATCATCACCCCACTGGGACGGCGGATCGACGAGTCGAGCCCCAGAGTCGATGCCCGCCTTCCCGACGGCTCGCGCGTCAATGCGGTCATCGAACCGCTCTCGCTCGTGGGACCGGTGATCACGGTCCGCAAGTTCGCTGCCAGGCCTTTCACCGTCGACGACCTCGTCCGCTTCGGGACGGCAACGGCGGAGATGTTCGACTTCCTCAAGGCCTGCGTCGAGGCTCGGCTCAGTGTCTTCGTCTCCGGCGGCACCGGCTCGGGCAAGACGACGACGCTCAACGTCCTCTCCTCGTTCATCCCCGAGGACGAGCGGATCGTCACGATCGAGGACGCCGCGGAGCTGCAGCTCCGCCAGGAGCACGTCATCCCGCTGGAATCGCGCCCGGCGAATCTCGAGGGCGAAGGCGAGGTCACGATCCGCGACCTGTTGCGCAACGCCCTCCACATGCGCCCCGACCGGATCATCGTGGGTGAGTGCCGCTCTGGTGAGGCGCTGGACATGCTCCAGGCGATGACGACGGGCCAGGAGGGCTCGCTATCAACCGGGCACGCGAACAGCCCCATCGACATGCTTCGCCGACTCGAGACGATGGTGCTCATGACCGGCTACGAGCTGCCGCTGTGGGCGATCCGCGAGCAGATCACGTCCGCCATCGACCTGATCGTCCACACGGCCCGCCTCAGGGACGGCTCCCGGAAGATCGTCAACATCACCGAGGTCTACGGGATGGATGACGACCAGATCCTCATCCAGGACATCTTCGCCTTCGAGCAGACAGGCGTGAAGGACGGAAGGGTCGAGGGGTTCCTCAAGCCGACGGGGATCCGGCCGACGTTCATGGGGAAGTTCAAGGCCAGCGGGATCCAGCTGCCGCCGGGGGAGTTCGGCATCCCTGCAGAAGACCCCACGCGACCGGGCGCGGCCGGCCACGGGAAGGGGCGATGGATCGCCGAGGGGACGCTGCAGCCGTCCGGCGTGTCCGGACCGCCCGTCGGCCAGGGCCGGGCTGTCGCAGCCGGAGGCATGGTCTATGTCTCGTCGATAGGACCCGTGGACCCCGAGACGGGCCAGGTCGTCCGCGGAGCGATCAAGGAGCAGACGCGCCAGTGCCTGGTCAACCTGAAGGCGAAGCTCGAGGCTGCAGGGAGCTCGCTCGACAAGATCGTCTGGGCGAACTGGTCGTTGCGCGACCCCGCGGAGTTCGACGCCTTCAACGCAGAATGGGTGCGCTGGTTTCCTGGCGACGCCCCGGTCGGCCAGGGGACTCTCATGCCCCCGCTGCACCGCCGCGCCGGGTTTCGGATCTCGATCGGGGTGATCGCGGAGGCGTAGGGGGCGGAGCGCCACGGCGGTCGGCCGGCCGTCAGGCGCCGGGCGGCAGGAGAGGCCTCCCCGTCGGGCGAACGGCACACCGACCGGGCCCGGCCGCCGGGACGAACGAGACCGGGACGAGCGACCCGACGTGCCCGCGGCTATCCTTCACCCGAACACGAAGGACGTCCGGGTCCACCACCCCGACCCGGAAGGCGTCCGTCACGCGGGAGGCGTCTGCCGGCCGCGAGCCCCACACCCGACCCCCGGCGCTTGCCGGCGATCCCCGGAGACATGGATGACCGACTCCAGACCGATCGACATCGTGGTCCTGGCCAAGCAGGTGCCCGACACGCACAACATCACCGGCGAGGTGATGACCAAAGACGGCACCATGAACCGCGGCGCGCTGTCGACCATCTTCAACCCGGAGGACCTCAACGCCCTCGAGATGGCCCTCCAGATCAGGGAGCGCCACGGCGGGACGGTCACCGTGATCACCATGGGCCCACCCAAGGCGGCCGACATCCTCCGCGAGTCGCTCTGGCGCGGGGCGGACAGGGTCGTCCTGCTGACCGATCGCAGGTTCGCCGGGGCCGACACCCTGGCCACCTCCTTCGCGCTCCAGAAGGCGATCGAGAAGATCGGCCGCTACGACCTGGTCCTCGCCGGGCGCCAGGCCATCGACGGCGACACCGCCCAGGTGGGTCCGCAGACCGCAGAGAAGATCGGCATCCCGCAGATCACCTACGCGGAGTCCGTCCTGGAGATCGCCGACGGTCGGATCACCGTCGAGCGCGCCCTGGACTCCGGCTCGGAGGTGGTCCGCTGCTTGATGCCGTGCCTGCTGACGGTCGTGGGCTCGGCGAACACGCCCCGCCCGCCATCGGTCCGGCGGCAGATGGCGCAGAAGCTGGCCGCGACCCCGGGTGAGCACGCCGCGCTCCTGGAGCGGCGGCCCGAGTTCGAGACCGAGGCGGCGCTCGAGGCGTACCTGGACGCCCATGACCTCAGGATCCCGGTCTGGACGGCGGACGACATCGACGCCACGGCTGAGACCGTCGGCCTGGCCGGCTCGCCCACCCAGG
>JBAWVU010000181.1:0-5826 GCA_037147135.1 Chloroflexota bacterium | reverse complement strand
GTTGGTCGATGATGCGGGCCGCGCGCGCATAGCCGATCCTCAGGCGCCGCTGGAGAAGCGATGCCGAGGCGCGGTCGAATTCCTGGATGACGTCAATCGCATCCGGCATGAGTCTGTCCGCGTCGTCCTCTTCGGCCGAAACACCGTCCGCCGTCGAAGGATCATCTGCGGCAGCAAGGATCTCCGGGTCAAATACGGGCGCAGCCTGACGCTCCCAGTAGTCGACAACGGCGCTGATCTCAGCGTCGGACACGAACACGCCTTGCAGCCGCACTGGTTTGGGCAAGTCCGGCGGCTGGTACAGCATGTCGCCACGGCCAATGAGGCGCTCCGCGCCCGGAGTGTCGATGATCGTACGACTGTCGATCTGAGAGGCCATCGCGAAAGCGATTCGCGACGGGAAATTGGCCTTGATCAGCCCCGTTACGACGTTGACACTCGGCCGCTGAGTAGCAAGCACTAGGTGGATGCCGGTCGCGCGCGCCTTCTGAGCGAGGCGGACGATCGGCTCCTCTACGCTGCGTCCGTCTCTCATCATGAGGTCTGCCAACTCGTCGACGATGATCACGATGTAGCGGAGGCGATCGGCCGGGTCGCCGCGCGACGCGTTGTACGCCGCGATATTGCGCACCGAAGCCTCTGCAAGACTCTTGTAGCGCCTCTCCATCTCACCGACGGCCCATTCAAGCGCGGCTTTTGCTTGTCGCGACTCCGTCAGGATTCCCTGCTGTAGGTGAGGAACCCCGCGCGTGCGCGGTTTCGCAGCCGCACCGCTCGCTTTGGCGCGCACCGTGCCGTGGCCAATCCGCGGTCCGTAACTCGCAAGCTCAACGCCGCCCTTCATGTCGATGAGAATCAAACCGAGATCATCCGGTGTCGAACGCATGAGGAGGCTCACGATGAGTGCATTCACCATCACGCTCTTACCGGAGCCGGTCGCCCCTGCGATCAGCAGGTGCGGCATCTTCTCGAGGTCGGCAGCCCATCCGATGCCCGCCACGTCTCGGCCGAGGGCGAAGGCCAATCTCCGATCCCGCGCTAACGCGAGGCGGGCCTCATCCGTCAGCCGACCATCGGGCCGATCGCGGTCCTCCAGGATCCCCCGTAGGCCGACCACCTTGGGCCGCGTGTTGGGGATCTCGATCCCCACCACACTACGCCCAGGAATCGGCGCTTCGATTCGAATGGTCGGGGCCGCAAGCGCCATCGCCAGATCATCAGAGAGCGCTTCGATCTTTGACACCTTGACCGTGTCGTCGGGCTTGACTTCGTACTGGGTGACGACCGGGCCCGCGTTCCAGCCAGTGATTCGGACGGGGATGCTGAAGCTGGCGAGCTTCGCCTCGATGATCTCGGCATTTCGTCGGTGGTCCATCTCGCGGGCCGGGCCATCGTCGTCCAAGGACTCTTGCGCCAGCACGGTGTAGGGCGGCAACACGTAGGCGATTGTCGCGTTCCCTATCCACTGGTCTCCCGTCTCAAGGACACCGTCGCGGTCGGCGTCACCCCGGAACACGACGCTCACCGCATCGGCCGGTCGCGATTCTGGATCGACCGAGAGCGGCAGGCCGAGCGTGGTCGCGGGCGGGGCGGCCATGTTCGCCACCGGCACCGGAACCGGCGGCACGCCGGTCCGCCCGTCGGTCTCGCGGAGGATGCGGCCGGGACTGGCCGCGCCATTGGTGCGGTCGCCCCGTCCGTTGGCGGCCCCCTGCTCCCCCGTCTCTCGCGGGGCGAGGAGGACGGAGCGCGCACCGAGCGCGGCCCGTCGCGCCGGGCTGAGGAGCTCGCCGAGTGTCGCGTTGAGGGTGACGAGGGTGCCGACGACGACGAGCGCGAAGGAGATGAGGAGCGCGCCGGGCGCCGTGACGAGCGGTATGAGCGACCCTGCGACGAACGAGCCGATCCTCCCACCGCTCCGGCCGTCGAGGTACCCGCCGTCGACGACCACGGCGATGACGCCGAGGAGGCCGATATACCCGATCGCGAGCCCGAGGAGGGTGGCTCCCCACCCCGCGCGTGCCCCGGGGGCGCGCTCGACGTAGATGCCGGCGCCGAGGAGGACGAACGGGAGGATCCACCGCCCCGTCCCGAACCACGGCGCGATGCCGTCGCGCACCCAGTCGGTGAGCGCGCCCTGGCCCGGGAGCATGAGACCGATGAGGACGACCGCGCCGAGGATCATGAGCACGATCCCGACGATCGAGCGCACGACCTCGGGCGCGACGTCGAGCGAGGGCCAGGTGAAGCCGGAGCGGCGGCGCGCCGTGGAGCGCGTCCGCGACGTGGGACTGCGAGAGCCGTTCCGCGTGGGGCGGCGGCGGGGTGCCGTCATCAGACCTCGACGACGACCGGGAACACCATCGGCCGTCGCTTCGTCTGCTCGTAGAGGTAGCGCGAGACGCCGTCCTTGATCTGGACCTTGAGGAGCGCAGACTCGCTGATGTGGTCACCGGGATTCTCGATCGCCGCGACGATCCGGTCGAGCGCGCCCGCCATGATCGGGTCCTTCTCGTTGAGTGGCGTGAAGCCTCGGGTGACGATCTCCGGCCGGCCGATGACGGCCCCCGTCTGCTTGTCCACCGTCACCACGACCATGAACATCCCGTCGTTCGCGAGCGCGCGCCGGTCGCGGAGGACGATCTCGCCCACGT
This sequence comes from Chloroflexota bacterium, assembly GCA_037147135.1. GTDB lineage: Bacteria > Chloroflexota > Limnocylindria > Limnocylindrales > CSP1-4 > CAIYQJ01. The sequence continues at coordinate 3,172 of JBAWVU010000181.1, read as the reverse complement.
CCCCGACGGACAGCCCGTCGACGTAGACGTAGCCGGCGGGGACGGCCGCGGTGCGCCGAGCGGAGCCGTCGGCGGCGATCTCGATCGGCTGGCCGTTCTCGATGATGAAGACGTTCTCCGGCAGGACACCCGTCTCGATGGCGAGCCGGCCGTGCTGGACCTGCATCCGGAACTCGCCGTGCATGGGGAGGAAGTAGCGGGGCTTGGTGAGCGCGAGCATGAGCTTGAGCTCTTCCTGGCTCGCGTGCCCGGAGACGTGTGCACGCTTGATCGCGTGGTAGTAGACGTTGGCGCCCGCCTTGAAGAGGTTGTCGACCGTCCGCGCGACGTACTCCTCGTTCCCGGGGATCGGGCTGGCGCTCACGATCACGGTGTCGCCCTGCTGGATCTCGACGAAGCGGTGATCACCGTTCGCCATCCGCGCGAGTCCGGCCATCGGCTCGCCCTGGGCGCCGGTCGTCGCGATGACCATCTTGTTGGGCGGGATCTCGCCGATCTTGTCCTTCGCGACCATCCGGGAGGCCGGGTACGTGAGGTACCCGAGGTCGCTCGCGATCCGGAAGTTCTGCTCCATGGAGCGGCCGATGACCGCGACCCGGCGGTCGAACGTCCCGGCGGCATCGAGGACCTGCTGGATCCGCGCGATGTTGCTCGCGAACGTGGCGACGATGACCCGGCCGTCGAGCCCCTCCATGATCTCGCGGAACGCCTCGCCGACCGTGCGCTCGGACGGCGTGTACCCCGGGGTCTCGGCGCGCGTCGAATCCGACAGGAGCGCGATGACGCCCTCTTCGCCGAAGAGGGCGAGCGTCTGGAAGTCCGACGGCTTCCCGTCGACCGGCGTGTGGTCGAACTTGAAGTCGCCCGTCGTGACGACCATCCCGACCGGGGTGCGCAGCGCGAGCCCCATCGCGTCCGGGATCGAGTGGCCGATGCGGAACGCCTCGACGTCGAACGCCCCGATGGTGACCCTGTCGCCTGCCTCGAGCGCGAGCATCGGGTTGTTGTGGAGCTTGTGCTCCTTGATCTTGTTGCCGAGCAGGCCCCGCGCCAGCGTCGACGCGTAGATCGGGACGCCGGGAAACTCGGGGAGGATGTACGGGAGCCCGCCGACGTGGTCCTCGTGCGCGTGGGTGATGAGGAACGCCCGGACGTGGTCGCGGCGCTCGCGCAGATAGGTGACGTCCGGGATGACGAGGTCGATGCCGAACATCTCCTCGTCCGGGAACATGAGCCCGCAGTCGACGACCACGATGTCGTCCGCGTACTCGAACACGTACATGTTCTTGCCGATCTCACCCATCCCACCGAGCGGGATGATTCGGAGCGGCGGGAGATCGGTCATCGAGGGTCCGTCCTTGCGTCTCGGGTGAAGAGCGTGAGCTGGTCGGTGCCGGGCTGGGCCTCCGGCAGTGCGGGCTGCGGATCGAGCTCGGCGGCGGGCTGGGCCTCCGGCAGCGCGGGCTGCGGATGGGACTCGGCGGCGGCGATGCGCTCCCGTCGCTCGCGGGCGTCGAGGAGCGCGACCGGGATCGCGGGCGCGTCGTCGAGCAACGTCTGCCGGAGCGACCCCTGGTGGAGTGCCGCTGCAGGGTGGTACATGGCGAACACGAGCCCCGTCTCCGGGCCAAGCTCCGTGGTGCCCGGCCGCGCCGTCCCGTGGACCTGGCCGATCCGCGCGCCGGGGAGGAAGCTCCCGAGCGAGTGGCGGCCCAGCGTGACGACGAGAGCCGGGTCGATGACGTCGAGCTGGCGCCGCAGGTAGGGCGTGCATGCGCCGATCTCGTCGGGCTCCGGGTCGCGGTTACCGGGCGGCCGGCACTTCACGACGTTCGTGATGAAGACGTCGTCACGGCGCCACCCGACGGTGCCGAGGAGCTCCGTGAGGAACGAGCCGGCGGCGCCCACGAACGGCTGACCCTGGCGGTCCTCGTTGAACCCGGGGCCCTCCCCGACGAGCACGACCTCCGTCTCGGCGTTCCCTTCCCCGGGGACCGAGCGGGTGCGGCCCTCGTGGAGCCGACAGCGGGTGCAGTCGCGGATCTCGTCCGCGATGGCGTCGAGCGCCTTGCGCCGCTCGTCCGGTGTCACACGGCACTCCCGCCGCCGACCACCGCGCCGGCCGGGGCGCCGCGCCGGGAAGCGGGCGCGACCCAGCCCCGATCGATGAGGATCTCGGCGAGCTCCACGGCGTTCGTCGCCGCGCCCTTGCGGACGTTGTCGCTCACGACCCAGAACGCGATCCCGCGCTCCACGCTGGGATCCGTGCGGATGCGCCCGACGAAGACCTCGTCCCGGCCCGCGGCTTCCGTCGCGAGCGGGTAGACGTGGTTCGCCGGATCGTCGCGGACGACGACCCCCGGCACCGCCGCGAAGACCTCGCGGGCGCGCTCCGGCGAGAGTCGCCGCGTCGTCTCCACGTGGACCGCCTCCGAGTGGCTCATGAGCACCGGCACGCGCACGGCCGTGCAGGAGAGCCGCAGCGCCGGGAGATGGAGGATCTTGCGGCTTTCTGTCAGGACCTTCCACTCCTCGCGGGTGTAGCCGTTCTCGAGGAAGACGTCGATCTCGGGCAGGGCGTTGAACGCGATGGGATGCGGGTAGACGGACGCGACCTTGGGCGCGCGGTGGGCGTGCGCGAGGATCTGCGCCTCCAGCTCCGCGATCGCCTCCGCGCCGGTCCCCGACACCGCCTGGTACGTGTCGACGACCACGCGGTCGATACCGACCTCGTCGCGGATCGCCATGAGAAGGGGCACGAGCTGCATCGTGGAGCAGTTGGGGTTGGCGATGATCCCTTCGTGCCACGCGAGGTCGTCCGCGTTCACCTGGCTGACGACGAGCGGGACGCCCTCCTCCATCCGCCACGCGTTGGAGTTGTCGATGACGGTGGCGCCGTGCTCCACCGCCAGGGGTGCGAGGTAGTGCGAGACATCCGAACCGGCACTGAAGAGCGCGATGTCCACGCCGTCGAACGCCTCTGGAACGGCCTCCCGGACGACGATGCGCTCACCACCGACCTCGATAGTGCTGCCCGCGGAGCGGCCCGAGGCAAGCAGGCGGAGCTCGCCGACCGGGAGCTCGCGCTCACGAAGGACCGTGATCATCGTGCGTCCGACGACGCCGGTGGCGCCGACGACGGCGACGGTGAGGGGGCGGTTGGCCATTGGGG
>JBAWVU010000180.1:0-5847 GCA_037147135.1 Chloroflexota bacterium | reverse complement strand
CGCCCGCCTCCTCGGGCTCGACCGTGAGGTGGGGACGCTCGAGCCGGGCAAGGTCGCGGACCTCGTCCTCGTCTCCGGCGATCCCCTCGTGGAGCCGGCCCTCTGGCGGGACCCGGCCCGGATCGTCCTCGTCGCGCAGGAGGGCCGGATCGTCGCCGACAGGCGGACGGTGGCCTGAGTCGAGTGGCCGCGGCCCCGTCCGCGCGGCGGCCCGAGGGCCCGTGACCGGGTCCACGCTCCGCGGCGCCTGGCGGGCGCTGCCCGGGGACGTCATCGGGCGCATGGTCCTTCGGCTCGCGCACGTCCCGGTGACGCGGCGGGTGACCGTCGCCGGGATAGGCAGGGTCGATGTCGCGGAGGACGCGAGGCTTGGACGCTGGCTCGACGCGATCCCGCGCACGCCCACGGCGATGACCTTCGGGCGGGTCGTGCTCGCGCGCGAGCGGCTCTCCGACGAGCTCGTGGCGCACGAGGCCGAGCATGTCCGCCAGTGGGCGACGCTCGGCCCGCTCTTCCTCCCCGCGTACCTCGCGGCCTCGGCCGAGGCCGTGCTCCGGGGCGGCGATCGCTACCGCGCGAACCGGCTGGAGGCCGCGGCGTTCGACGCAGGTCGGCGTGGATCCGCGCAGAGCCGAGCGCTGCGAGAGGCGCCTGTGGTCCCGGGACGTCCGTGACGGCCGGACTCGCCACGGCCGGTTAGGATACCGACGCGCGACACGATGAGACCCACGCGTGACGGGGCGCGCCGGCCGAAGCGCCCGGCGTCCGCCTCTCGCGCCACACGGAGACCTCGCCCCATGACCATCCTGTCGGAAGCCGCCGTCCTCGGCGCGCTCCGCACCGTCCAGGAGCCGGAGCTCGGCGGAGACCTCGTCACCCGGAACATGGTGAAGGACCTCGTGGTCGACGGGTCGAGCGTCGCGTTCACGATCGAGCTCACGACTCCGGCCTGCCCGCTCAAGGACCAGATCGAGTCCGAGGTGCGGGCCGTCCTCGGCGCGCTCGGCGCGGAGCGCGTCGACGTCGCTTGGGGCGCGATGGTGCGCCGGTCGACGCCGTCGCAGCCGCAGCAGCTCGTCCCCGGCGTGAAGAACATCATCGCCGTGGCATCCGGCAAGGGCGGCGTGGGCAAGAGCACGGTGAGCGTCAACCTCGCGGTCGCGCTCGCCCGCGACGGGGCGGCGGTGGGCCTGCTCGACGCGGACATCACCGGCCCCAACATCCCGCTCATGATGGGCGTCGAGGGCATGCCGAAGGCGAGTCCGGACAACCGGATCCTCCCGCTCGAGCGCTACGGCGTGAAGGTGATCTCGATCGGCTTCTTCGTCCCCGATGGCCAGCCGATCGTGTGGCGCGGCCCGCTCGTCGGAGGGGCGATCCAGCAGTTCCTGCGCGACGTGGACTGGGGGGACCTCGACTACCTCGTGATCGACCTTCCGCCGGGGACGTCGGACGCCCAGCTCACGCTCGCCCAGTCGGTGCCGATCAGCGGGTCCGTGCTGGTCACGACGCCGCAGGAGGTCTCGGTCGCAGACGTGTCGAAGGCGCTCGCGATGTTCGAGCGGATGAGCGTCCCGGTGATCGGCGTCGTCGAGAACATGAGCGAGTTCATCTGCCCGCACTGCGGCGAGGCCACGGAGATCTTCGGCCGGGGCGGCGGCGAGCGGTTCGCCCGCGAGCATGGCCTCGAGCTCCTCGCGCAGGTCCCGCTCGACATCTCCGTCCGGCAGGGCGGCGACGCGGGCCTTCCCGCCGTCGCCCAGCGCGAGCCCGGTCCCGCCGGTCAGGCGTTCACCCATCTCGCGCGGACCATCGCCGCACGGATGAGCGTCCGTGCCGCCACGGCCCAGCCCGTCCTGACCATCGACTAGGTCGCGAGCGTAGCGTCCGACGGTCACGCCGCTGCTATCATCGGGGCGTCCATCGCCGCGCGGCCTGATGCCGGTGCGGACGCCATGCATCCCGGGGGAGGCAGACTCCTGAGCCCCGAGCTCCCGACCGACATCCCGAACCCCGACGCGGATGCTCCGCGCCCATCGGACGAAGGCGATACCGTCCCTCCGTCCGAGCCGTCTCGCCCCGACGACTCGCCGCCGGCTTCGGTCCGCGAGCAGGCCGGCCGGACAAGGCTGGCGGCCCTCCGCCTCCTCACCGCGCACGTCGACCTCGCGAAGGCGGAGCTCGCACTCATCGCGGACCGCGCGAAGGTCGCCGTCGGGCTTCTCGTCCTCGCGTTCGCGCTCGTCGTCTTCGGTGCGACGCTCGTCGGGATCGGGACCCCGCTCTTCCTCGGCGAGTGGATCTTCGGCTCGCTCGGGTGGGGGGTCCTCCACGGGTTCCTCCTCGGGGTCGCCGTCGCGGTCGCGGCGGTGATGCTCGCGCTGGACATCCCGCCACGCTCGGTCGTCGCGACGCTCGGCGCCGCGGTCGTCGTGGGGGTCATCGTCGGCGTCGTGCTCTTCCTCAACCTGCCGAACGCGGGCTGGAAGGCACTCGGCGACTGGGTCTCGCAGAACACGACGATCGCGCTTGACGCGGGCTCGCGGCCGCTCGTGATCGCCGTGGTCGTCGTCGGCGTCATCGGCGCGCTCGTCGGCCTCGGTGCCGGCTGGCGGGCCGGCCACGCGGCCTCGTCCGCGTTCCTCGGCTTCGTCGGCGGAGCGATCATCGGCATCGGGTTCGGCGCGTTCACGGCGATCACCTTCTCGACGCAGGTCGCGGCGGCGATCGGCGTCACCGTGGCGCTCGTCCTGTGGCCGGTCCTCGTCGCGCGGCCGGTCCTCAGCGGCCGCTACGACTGGGAGGCCCTCAAGGCGAGGTACTGGCCGGGCCTCACTGTCGAGACGGCCCAGGAGACGTACGACCTGGTGCGGGCGCGCATGCCCGAGGCGCCCTCGCGGCCGACCGGGAGGAACCGGACGTGACCGAGCAGGACAAGGCGACGGGTGCCCGCGTCGCCCACGCGGCCGGAGATGTCCGGGCAACGGCGTCCCTCGTCACGGGCGTGGCCGGCGGCGTCGGCGAGCAGGCCGCGGCGATCGGCGACGCCGCGCCGCTCCTCGCGGGCACGACGGACCGGATCGAGATGGTGGCCGACGGGATCGGAGCGGCGGGGGTCGCGGCCGACCGGATCGGTGAGGGGGTCGAGCACGTCGCGGAATCGATCCCCACGATGACTCCGGCGATCCGCCGCGCACGCCAGGCCGCGCTCGCGCCACAGCTCGCCGAGGTGCTCGCGGCACGCGCAGCCCTCTTCGACGAGGGCGAACGGCTCGAAGCGGCGACGCGCGCCGCGATGGACGTGAAGGCCTCCATCCGCCGCGATCCCGTGCGTATCGCCGGACTTGCCGCGGGGACCGGATTCGTCCTCGCCGGCGGCCCGCAGCGCGCGTGGCGGATGATCCGGAACCGGATCCGTCCCCGGCAGACCGGCCCGGTGCTGCCGCCGACACTCGATCGCGTGTTCGCCGGGCTCGGCGACGATGGGCCCGAGGCCGCCCGGGAGCTCGTGGATCTCATCGGGGCGGCGGGGCGTCCCGCGGGCCGCCGGGGCAGCCGGATCGGCGGGCTCATCTCCGGGTCGGTCTTCCTCCCCCTCGGGCTGCGCTTCGGGCGCCAGCTCGCCGCGAAGCTGACGGAGATCGAGCCCGACGACTTCGGGGAGCACCTCCGCGAGGTCCGGGCTCGCAACGCGAAGACGTCGCCACCCGGCCCGCCCGCCGGCCGCCCGCCGGACGTGCCACTTGATCCGGGCAAGCCCGGCGCGCCTGCTACCTGACGTTCGCGCCCGGACGGCTCACCGACCGGTTCGTTCGAGCACCTGCGGCGCTAGACTCGCCCTGGGGCGAGTGGCGGAATGGCAGACGCGCCGGCCTTAGGAGCCGGTGCCGCGCGAGCGGCGTGTCGGTTCGACCCCGACCTCGCCCACCAACGGGTCCCGGCGATCGAACGGTGGCCGATCTTCGTCGGACCCAAGGACGCCCTCATGCGCATCTCCGCTCGCGACCAGCTGCCCGCGACGGAGAGGGCTGTCAAAGAGGTCGCCGTCGCGGCGGAGGTGACGGTCGAGGTGGATGGAGGCCACGAGATGGTCGCGACGATCACGGCCTCGCGGCCTCACGTCGCCCGCTCGATCGCGGGCGGCTGCCAGCCGCTGCCGTCGAGGATGCCGTCGATCCTGGCTGGCTGGGGCGCGAAGAGCCGCCACGTCACCTCGAAGCCCTGCCCGCTGGCGGTGGGCAGCCAGTTGCTCATCTGGGCCGGGTCCGCGGGCTGGGTGGACTGCAGGTAGAAGTCGATCGACCCGTCCGGGTTGCGCGTGAGCTGCGACGTGTCGGTCAACGCATAGCGATCGATCGGATTGGCGATCAGGGCTCCGTGCAGGTCGTAGACCGTGAGCGACCAGCCCTCGTTCGTGGGAGGCGGCGACTCCATGTGCAGGACATAGGGGGTCGAGCCGTTGAGCGGCGTCTTGCCGTGATCGCTCCAGCTCATCGCGTAGATGGCCTGGTGCGGGACGAAGGCGCCCAGCCCGATCTGGGAGACGACCGCGCGCAGCGTGTAGTCGGTGCCGTAGCGGCCGAAGCCCCCCAGCAGGTAGCCGTCGTGCGTGTCGAACCCGGCGAGGAACAGGCGCTGGGTGTCCTTCTCGATCCGCCCCGGGCCGGCAGCCACCGCGTCGTTGAGCCCCCTGACCGTCTCGGTGCTGAGCCGCGAGTCCTGCGAGGGTTTCATGCCGGACCCGATCCCGACCGCGGCGAACTTGCGCAGCTCCGCCTTGTCCCGGGCCGGCGGCGGGAAGAGCTTGAGCTGCTGCCCGAGCGCGTCGAAGAACTTGAGGCCGGTCGGCATCGAGTACTCGGTGACCACGGTCTTCGGATGAGACGGAGCCGGAGGCTCGTAGTCCGTCCCGTACTTGCTGAGCGGCGTCAGCGTGTAGCCGTCCTGGATCGTGTTGACGTCGGCGACGTCGTCCGGTCCCTTCAGCTGCGTCGACCCGATGATCCAGATCCGCGAGTACCTGACGTTGACCCGCTGGGTCCCCTTCGGGACCCGCACGTCGTGCTGGCCGGGGCCGGCGATCACGTAGTCGCCGGGCTTCGTGTGGCTGGCGGTGCCGAAGTTCCTGACGTTCTCGGTGTAGGGGTCGACCAGGGCGAGGACGAAGTAGTGGTCCGTCACCTGCGGCACGTGGAGCACCTGGGGCTCACGTCGGAGGTCGAGCCACGCGATCGACGAGAGGCTCGTCGAGCCGGGCGCCACGACCGTCGTGCTCCCCGCGTTGTTCACGGACCGGACGTTGTTGAACTGGTTGACCGGGCCGAACGCCCCGTTCGACACATCGACGCTCGTCATCGTCATGAACGTCTGGTTGGTCACGAGCAACGGCAGCCCGTAGGTGTACGCCTCCAGGCCCAGCCTGAAGGCTCTCGCGTAGTCCCCGGACGGAGAGTCGGTCCCGCTCATGCCGTGCCCCGGCAGAGCCCCGACCAGCAGGGTCGCGGCCAGGAAGGCCGCAGCACGCGAAGCACGCATCGCCATCTGCCCTCACTGCGAGGAAGTCGGCCGTGCGTACCCCCCCGTGTCGGTCACGTATGACGAGCACCCGGCCGAGCGTCCGGACCCATGGTAGCGAGCCGCGCACCCGGGTACGGGCGGTGGGGGCGAGACGACTGTCAGCCTCGCCGACATCCGGCCGGCGCACACCCTCGCCGCGATACCCTCCTCGTGCGGCGGCACATGCGTGTCGCCCGACGTCCGACCGTGGCCCGAGATCGATCACCATGTCCTCCCAGCAGCTCCTCGACCCGCTCCCGATCGTCGTCGTCTTCGTCCTGTTCGCGATCG
>JBAWVU010000179.1:0-5854 GCA_037147135.1 Chloroflexota bacterium | reverse complement strand
GTCGTGACATCTCCCGGATCTCGTCCGCGGCCGGCACGCCCCCCGCGGCCAGGCGGGCTTCGGTCGGCGGGGCGACGTCCGGACGGGAGTCGTCGGCAGACACGGCGTTCCAGACCAGGTCCAACGGCGTCGTGTGAAGGGACAAGCGGGTGCACTCCGGGATCCGATGTACGCCCCACGGCCTGAGGCTGAGGGCATCAGCGTCGTTCACTGCTGGTGACCGCGTCGATCCCCCGATGGTCAGGGGGGGTCCGGCCGCACGAGCACCCCCGATCCGCTGCCTGAGCGATCGTCCGCGGGGCTGCGAGGGGCGGGCCGCGAAGCGTCATGGATCTGGGCGCCCGCATCCGACCGACGCGTTGACACCGGCGAGCGAGACCGGGTAGCCTCTTGACACCGATGAGGCAGCGCGCGTTCTTCTATCCCCGCCCGGCATGACCGAGCCCGGAGCCTAGGCCCGGGACCACGGGTCGTGCCGGGTGAAGCAGAGGTGCGAGACCTCTGCTTTTTTGTTGTCCCAGGTCGTTCCGGAAGGACGAGGTCAGATGTTCATCGTGATGGCGCCCGACGCCACCGAAGACCAGATCATCGGCGTGAAGAGCCTTATCCTCGCCGAGGGGCTCGCTGAGCACGAGAACCGCGGGTTGGAGCGGGTCGTCATCGCCGCACTCGGCGAGATCGGACCCCGCAAGGACACGCTCGTCAGCCGCTTTGCGGCGCTGCCGGGGGTAGAGACCGTGACGCCGATCAGTCGTCCGTTCAAGCTCACATCGCGGGAATTCCACCCGGAGGACACGGTCGTCGAGGTTCTCGGCGTGAAGGTCGGCGACGGGTCGCTCACGGTGATGGCAGGGCCGTGCGCGGTCGAGTCGCGGGACCAGCTCTTCGAGACCGCCGACGCCGTCGCCGCGGCCGGAGCGAAGGTGATCCGCGGTGGCGCGTTCAAGCCACGGACGAGCCCGTACTCGTTCCAGGGGCTCGGGCTGGTGGGTCTCCGGCTCCTCGCCGAAGCCCGCGAGCGGACCGGTCTGCCTGTCGTCACCGAGGTGATGGAGCCGGCGCAGGTCGAGCTCGTCGCCGAGTACGCCGACATCCTCCAGGTCGGCACCCGGAACATGCAGAACTACTCGCTCCTCATGGCCGTCGGGCGCGCGGCGAGGCCGGTCCTCCTCAAGCGCGGCTTCGCCGCGACGATCGAGGAGTGGCTCATGGCCGCCGAGTACATCATGAACAGCGGCAACCCGAACGTCATCCTCTGCGAGCGGGGCATCCGGACGTTCGAGACGTACACGCGCAACACGCTCGATGTCGCCGCGATCCCCCTCCTCCACCAGCTCACCCACCTCCCGGTCATCGCCGACCCGTCCCATGCGACGGGCAAGCGGTTCCTCGTGAAGCCGCTCGTCATGGCGAGCGTCGCGGCCGGCGCGGACGGGGTGATCCTCGAGGTCCACCCGCGCCCCGAGGAGGCTCTCTCCGACGGCGAGCAGTCGCTCACGCTCGACCAGTTCCGCGAGGTCATGGAGATCGTCGGGCCGGTCCACGACGCGGTCCGTTCGCTGCACGGCGCGCCGCTCCTCTCCGCCTCGGCACTCAGGGTCGGGGGCAGCAAGCATTGAGCGCGGCGCGCGCCGCGGCCGACGCGACCGGCGCCGGCGCGGCGGTGGTACGGGGTGCCCCGCGGTTGCGCGGGGAGCCGCTGCTGCCCGGCGACAAGTCGATCAGCCACCGGGCGCTGCTCCTCGCGCTCCTCGCGGCCGGCGAGAGCCGGATCCTCGATGCCGGTGACGGCGAGGACGTCCGGACGACGGCCGCGGTCATCGCGTGTCTCGGGGCGCGCGTCGAGCGCGTCCGCGAGGCGTCGGGCCGGGTCGAGTACCGGGTGACATCGCCGGGCCGCGAGGCGATCCTCGAGCCGGACGGCGTCCTCGACTGCCGCAACTCGGGCACCACCCTCCGGATGACAGCCGGGGTCGTCGCCGCACGACCATCGTTCGCGGTGCTCGACGGGGACGCGTCGCTCCGCCGCCGGCCCGTCGCGCGCGTCGTGGCGCCACTCACCGCGATGGGCGCGACCTTCGCGGGGCGGCGCGGCGGGACGCTCCCGCCGCTCGCAGTCTCCGGGGCGTCGCCCCTTCGCGCGATCGACTTCGCCGTCCCCGTCCCGAGTGCGCAGGTGAAGAGCGCGATCCTGCTCGCGGCCCTCGGCGCGGAAGGGACGACGACGGTGCGCGAGACCGTGATCACTCGCGACCATACGGAGCGGATGCTCCGCGCGCGCGGCGTGGCGGTGGCCGCCGTCCCGTGGGGCGGCGAAGGGCGCGGACAGGCGGTCTCGCTCGTGGGACCGGCGAGCGTCCTCCCCGCCGTCGAGCGCGTCCCGGCCGACCCGTCGGCGGCGGCCTTCTGGCTCGTGGCGGGCGCCGCGCACCCGGACGCGGAGCTCATCCTCCGCGGGGTCGGGACGAACCCCTCCCGGCGTGCCATCATCGACCTGCTGCGGCGCATGGGAGCCGCGGTCGAGGAGCTCTCGCCCAGCGACGCCACGGACGCGGGGACCGAGGTCGGCGAGCCGCTCGCCGATCTCGCCGTGCACAGCAGCACGCTCCGGGGTATCGATGTCTCGCCGGCGGAGGTCGCCTCGGCGATCGACGAGATCCCGGTGCTCTGCCTCGCCGGCGCGATCGCCTCGGGGACGACGACGATCCGCGGCGCCGGGGAGCTGCGGCTCAAGGAATCCGACCGGATCGCCGGCATCGCCGCGGGCCTCACGGCCCTCGGTGCCCGCGTGACGATCGAGGGGGACGACATCACGATCCACGGGGGCGCCCGCCTGACGGGAGCCGCGACCGATAGCCTGACCGACCACCGGCTCGCGATGACGTTCGCGATCGCGGGCCTCATCGCCGCCGGGGAGACCGTCGTGCGAGATCCTGACTGCGCGTCGATCTCGTACCCGGGCTTCTTCTCCGAGATCGAAAGGGTGCGAGCATGACGAAGCGTGTCGTCCTCATCGGCCACCCCGTCGCCCACTCCCTGTCGGGCGCGATGCAGCAGGCCGCGTTCGATGCGAAGGGCATCGATGCCCGGTACGAGGCCTGGGACAAGCTCCCCCTCGAGCTCGCCGAGGCGATCGCCGAGCTCCGCGGCGAGGAGTTCCTCGGGGCGAACGTGACGATCCCCCACAAGGAGAAGACCGTCCCGCTCGTCGACCGGACGACCGAGGAGGCCCACGCGACCGGGGCCGTGAACACGATCACGAAAGAGGGCCGCAAGCTCATCGGGCACAACACCGACGTCGCCGGGTTCGACGGCGCGCTGGAGACGCTGGTCGGGAAGCAGAAGATGCCGCGCCAGGCGGTCGTGCTCGGGGCGGGAGGCGGCGCCCGCGCGGTCGTCTTCGGGCTCATCCGCGAGGGGTTCCAGCGCGTCGTCGTCTTCAACCGCCATCTCCATCGAGCCGAGGGGCTCGTGAAGTTCTTCGGGCGGAGCGCGGCGCACATGGAACTCCGGGCGATGCCGTGGCACGAGTCGGTCATCGAGGCCGAGCTCTCGAAGACGCGGATCCTCGTGAACGCGACCTCCGTCGGCCTGTCGGGCGACGAGTCGCCGATCCCCGGGGAGCTCATCCCGCCCGACCTGCTGGTCCTCGACCTGGTCTACCACCCGGCCCGGACGCGGCTCATGCGCGAGGCCGAGGCGGCCGGATGCCAGGTGATGAACGGGGAGCTCATGCTCCTGCACCAGGGGGCCGCGGCGTTCCGGCTCTGGACCGGCGAGGACGCGCCGCTCGACCTCATGCGCGAGGCGCTCGAGGCGGCGATCGCCGGGCGGGCGACCTCCGGCGAGGCCGCGATCATCGAGCTGGCGAGCTCCGGCGCTCCGGGCGACGTGACGGCAGGCGTGGCGGGCGGCGGCGGCTGACCGGCCGACGATGGGCGCCCTCCGCTTCCTCACCGCCGGCGAGTCGCACGGGCCCACGCTCGGGGCGATCGTCGAGGGCGTGCCGGCGGGACTCCCGCTCACGACCGAGGTCATCGAGGCCGACCTCGCGCGCCGCCAGCGCGGCTACGGCCGCGGCGCGCGCCAGGGGATCGAGCAGGACCGCGCGGAGATCCTGTCAGGCGTGCGGCACGGGCGGACGCTCGGCTCGCCGATCCTCCTCCTCGTCCGGAACCGCGACTGGGAGAACTGGACGCGGGTCATGCAGGTCGAGCCGCTCTCCGACGGCGACGCGGCCGAGCTCGCGGCGATGGCCGAGGCGGGGACGAAGCGAGCCGTGCCAGTCACGAGGGTCCGCCCCGGGCACGCCGACCTGGCCGGGGCGCTGAAGTACGGGTTCACCGATGTCCGCGACGTGCTCGAGCGCGCGTCGGCGCGCGAGACGGCCGCCCGCGTCGCCGCGGGGGCCGTGGCGCGGGCTCTTCTCCGCGAGCTCGGGATCGAGGCGTGGTCCTTCACGGCCGAGGTGGGCGGCGTCGCCGCGGACCCCGCCCGCTGCACCCGCGGACGCGAGGCGGCCGACGCGAGCCCCCGGCGATGCCCGGACGCCGAGGCCGAGGCGGCGATGATCGCGCGGATCGACGAGGCTCGCGGCCGCGGCGACACCGTCGGCGGCGTCTTCGAGGTCGTCATCCACGGCCTGCCGATCGGGCTGGGGTCGTACGTGCACTGGGACCGTCGCCTCGACGCGGCGCTCGCCGGGGCGGTGGCCAGCATCCAGGGCGTCAAGGGCGTCGAGCTCGGGCTCGGCTTCGAGCAGACGCGGCGCTTCGGGTCCGAGGTGCACGACGTGATCGCCGGCCGCGAGCCCGACGGGGCATGGGTCCACCGGTCGAACAACGCCGGGGGCCTCACCGGTGGCGTGACGAACGGCGAGCCCCTCGTCGTCCGCGGCGCCGTGAAGCCGATCTCGACGCTCGCCCGTCCGCTCCCGTCCGCCGACCTCATCACGGGGGAGCCCGTCGACAAGGCCCACTACGAGCGCAGCGACATCAGCGTCGTCCCGGCCGCCGGCGTCATCGGCGAGGCGATGGTGATGCTCACCGTCGCGGACTTCGTGCTCGACAAGTTCGGCGGGATTCCCTGGACGAGACACGCGACAACCTGCTCCGCTACCGCGAGCGGATCTCGCGGCCACCCCTGTCCGGCGACGGCTGAGGCCGGGTCGATGGACGTCGTCCTCGTCGGGTTGCCCGGGACCGGCAAGACCGCCATCGGGAGGCGGATCGTCCGGCGCCACGGCGCGACCTTCGTGGACATCGATGAGCTCATCGAGTCGGTCGCCGGCAAGCCGATCCCGGCGATCTTCGCGGACGAGGGCGAGGCGGGATTCCGGGCGCGCGAGCGAGCGGCCGTCGTCGCCCTGGGGCCGCCCGACGTCGGCGCCGGCCTCGCCCGGGTCATCGCGACGGGGGGCGGCACCCCGGTGGACCCGCGCAACCGGTGGCGGCTCTACCGCGGGCGCGTCGTCGTCTGGCTCGACGGGCCCCCGGGGATCCTCGCCTCGCGCCTGCGGCGGAGCCGCGTCGTGCGGCCGCTCGTCGAGGGCCGCGACGCGACCGCGACGGTCGCCGCCCTCGCGGCCGCCCGGGAGCGTTTCTACGCGCCGGCGCTCCGCGTGAACGGGATCGCACCGCTGCGCACCGTCGCCGCGACGATCGAGCACCACCTCGCGGACGACGTGACCGGCGCCACGGCCCTCTTCCGGGCGGCGACCCCGATCGGGACGCTCGAGATCGGCGACGGGACGGCGAGGCGATCCGTCGGAGCGGCGCTCGCCGCGCTCGAGGCGGGGCGGGCGATCGTCATCTCGGAGCCTCGGGCGTGGGAGGTGGGCGGCGCTGCGCTCGCC
>JBAWVU010000178.1:0-5872 GCA_037147135.1 Chloroflexota bacterium | reverse complement strand
CTGTTCGTTGCTCACCGTGCTCTCCTCTCCTTACGTCCAGGTCTGTCGAGGATCGAGCGGCCGTTCAGACGGGCCAGACGCAGTGACCGCGGCGATACGCGGCCATCCTGTATTCGCTCCCGCGTCGTCGAACACGCGCCGCGCAGCTTCAGTCGCGTAGCCGCGACCTCACGTCCGGAGCGTGTCGTACCCGAGCCCGTCGGCGCGCCGTCCCGCCTCCAGTAGCGACGGGGAATCCGTGGATCGGCTCCAGCGGAGCGCGCCGAGCTTCACCGCGGTCATCGCGTCCTCCATCCTGCGAGGGCCATCCCCTCATTTCGGGGCGGTCGTGAGGACCGGCTTCGAGAGCAGGACGAACTGCTCCCGGCAGTATTGCCGGACGCCCGCCCGCGTGAACCAGGCAGGCCGCGGCCCGACCATGGGCGACCACGATCCCGTGCACGTCGCGGAGCGCGCGTCTCCGAAGTGACCGACGATCCGCACCCACTTCCGAGCGAACGGCCGGAACGGGCAATGGGACAGGTCCATGGCGGTCGTGTCGCACGCCCCGAGCGAGGGCGGGATCCGCGCGCGGAGCCAGGTCGAGCTGTGGGGTCCGCCCTGGAGCTGGAACCCGGCCAGCGTCGACTCCACGAGCCAGGACGGCGAGCCGCCCCACGGGGAGCCGACGCCCGACTCGACCGGTGCCGGGACGTATCCGGTGACGACGATCTTCGTGGAGCCGAAGCAGGCGAGGAGCCGCTCGCTCGTGAAGTTGCCCAGCCCCTCGACCGTGTACGGCGCCGCGGGGCACACGTACGGGGTGAGGACCGTGAACCCGTCCACCACGATCTGCTGCTCGCAATACGCGACGACCCCGGCAGCCGGCATCTGCGGCCCGTCGATCACCTCACTCGTGCAGGTCGCAGCGGCCGAGTCGACGAAGTGGGCCATGAAGCGCAGGTCCAGCCCCGCGTACCGCGACAGCGTGCAGACGGTCGACGACGTGTCGCTCACCACGCAGGCGCCGACGTCCGGAGGAACCCGCAGGTCGTACGCGTGGGCGTCGTACCAGGCGGCATGCCCGTCGTCCGACGGCTCGTACGGGGATTCGCTGGTCGTCACGCGCATGCCCAGCGGGCTCTGGCTGAGGGCAGACGTGATCGCGAGGGTCGCGGGGTCGAAGTCCACGGCCCCGCCGGAGAGCCAAGCCGGGTCGATCGAGGTGAGGGAGATGCCGCCGCAGCCGTTGCAGGTCGCCGCGGGGAAGTACGCGTCGAACCTGATGTACGTCGCGTTCTGCGTCTTCGCGCACTCGACCATCTTCGCGGCGCCCGTCGCGATGATCGTCTTGAGCGAGGTCGTCCCGTCCGACAGGTCCGGGCAGCCGGCCGGCACGGCCGACGCGCTCGGCGACGGCGATGCGTCCGCGGCCGTCCGCAGCCCCGGCGCGGGGCCCGCGGAGGCGCCGAGCGGCGCGAGAGCCTCCAGCGCGAGGAGGCTGGCGGCCGCCGCGACGGCGGCTCGCCGGGTCAGGTATCGGCGCATCTCGCTCCCTCGTGCCGGTCGCCGTCTCGCGGCCGGCGTGCGTGTCCCCGTCTCGGGACCGGGTCCGGTCCTGCCGGGCCGTTCAGCGTGCCTGGGTGCTCGTCACCGGCGGCGTCGGCGTCGGCTCCGGTCCGGTCGCAGCCTGCAGGGAGTCCACGACGAACTGCTCGCGGCAGTCGAGGACGAGGGCGGCCTGGTCGGCGACCGGGCCGTCGGGCCCGACGACCTCGTGGCACGTGAGGCTCTCGGGGTCGTCGTAGTGGCCGGTGATGGTCACGTACCCTCCGACGTACGGTGCGAACGGGCAGGTCGACGGGTCCACCGCGGACCCCGCGCATGCACTGTCCACGACGCCGGCGGGGATGTCCGGCGCGACGCGGGCGACGAACACGGGCCCCGCGTCGGCGGCGGCCGCGCTCTCCGCGAGGACCACCCCGGTGTTGAGCGGGTCCGCGAGCCACCCCGGCTCCACGGTCATCTGCTCCATCCCCGAGAGGAGGCCGATGCCCGGCACCACGTACGCGTCGAACGCGATCTCCTTCGCGCCGAGGCAGCCCAGGCCGTACTCGAGACCCACGCTGGAGGTGCCCTCGACGAGCTGGCCGATCGTGATCGGCTCGACGGGGCAGAGTCCGGCATCCACCGGCGGCAGCGGGCCGGCGGCCGTGAAGGGCGCGAACGAGTCGAGGACGAACTGCGTCCGGCACATGGCCACCGATTCGGTGGCGGGGATCGGCTCGGGGACCGGGTCGAACCCCGCGAGCGGTGTCGCGGTGCACGTCGCCGACGCCGGGTCATCGAAGTGGCCCACGACCGTCACCCACTCCTGGAGGTACGGATAGAGGACGCAGTCGTCAGAGTCCTGGGTCGCGGCGCAGCTCCCGAGCGCCGGCGGGATGCGGGTGGTGAGACCGAGCATGTCGACCCCGCGCCCGCTGGCGAGTATCGCGAAGTCGTAGGCGCCGTAGAGCCACGCCGGCTCATACGCGTAGGCGATGACGCCGCCGAGTCCCGTGAGGAACGGCACGTACGCCGTCACCTCGAGGTTCGCCGTCCCGTAGCAGGTGGCCGCGGCATCGCCGAGCGCGGTGAGCGCCGCGACGGACGTGACCATCGCGCCCGTCGCCGGGTCCAGCGGCAGCGGGGTGGGGCACGGCGGAGGGCTGGCGGGGAGGGTGACCGGCCCGCTGGAGGCGCTGGCCTCGGGCGACGCCGAGACGGTGGCCGACGGGTCGGGTGAGGCTCCCGGCTCCGCGACGCACGCCGATACCACGAAGACGGCTGCGATGAGCGCCGTGCCGATCCGGCCGAGACCGCGCCTCTGGTCCACCCTCGACGGGCCGGGCCCTCCACGAGGCCCCTGTCGGACGCCCGCTCTCGCGAGTCTACGCGTCCCGTCGCGCTCCGCTACCCCCGGACGACGATGTTCACGAGCCGCCCGCCCCCGGCATGGATGATCCGGTCCGGGGTCCGCCCGCCGAGCGCCGCGACGACCTTCTCCCGGGCGAGGACGATCGCCTCCACCTCGGCCTCCGAGAGCCCGACCGGCACAATGACCCGGTCGCGGAGCTTCCCGTTCACCTGGATGGGCAGCTCGCGCTCTGCCTCCGCCGCGGCCACCGCGTCGAACGCCGGCCAGCGCTCGGCATGGATCGAGCCCCACGGCTCGCCGGCCGCCGAGAGCCGCCGGCTCCACAGCTCCTCGGCGATGTGCGGCGCTGCCGGCGCGAGCATGAGGAGGAGCATCCGCACCGCCTCGTCCCACGCGCCGCTGCCCGCGACCTCCGTGCCGCGGTACCGCATGAGAGTGTTCGAGAGCTCCATGAGGTGCGCGACCATCGTGTTGAAGCGGAACTCGTCGTACTCGGCCGACACGACGCGCAGCGTCCGGTGCGCGGCCGCCCGGATCGCCTTCGCCGCGGAGGCCGCGTCCTCGCCGGCCGGCAGCCCGCCCGCGTCCGGGTCGCCCGGGTCCGTCCCGTGGGGGTCGAGCGCGAGCGTCCACGTCCGTCCCAGGAAGCGGTGCACGCCGCCGATCCCGGTGGGGCTCCACGGCCCACCCTGGTCCCACGGGCCCATGAACATGAGGAAGAGCCGGACGGTATCGGCGCCGTAGCGCCGCACCAGCTCGTCCGGGTCCTGGACGTTGCCGCGGCTCTTGCTCATCCGCTCGCCGTCGGCGCCCAGGATCTGGCCCTGGTTGAACAGGCGCAGGAACGGCTCGCTCTCGCCGACGATGCCGATGTCGCGGAGCGCCTTGGTGAAGAACCGGCTGTACAGCAGGTGCATGACGGCGTGCTCGGCGCCGCCGGTGTACTGGTCGACGGGGGTCCACGCATCGACGAGGGCTCGATCCACCGGGCCGGTCTCCAGGCCCGGCGACAGGTACCGGAACCAGTACCAGGAGCTGTCGATGAAGGTGTCCATCGTGTCCGTCTCACGGCGCCCCGGACCGCCGCAGCGCGGGCACGCCACGTCCACGAACGACGCATCCCGACGGAGCGGGTTGTCCCCGCTCCCGGCGTAGTCCACCGTCTCGGGCAGGCGGACCGGGAGATCCGCGCCGGGCACCGGCACGATGCCGTCGGTCTCGCAATACACGACCGGGATGGGCGTGCCCCAGTAGCGCTGCCGGCTGATGAGCCAGTCGCGCAGCCGGTACGTGACGGCGAGGCGTGCCTTCCCCTCCGAGGCCAGCCATTCGACGATCGCGCGGAACCCGTCGGGCGCGGACAGCGTGTTGAAACGGCCGGAGTTCACGAGCATGTCCGACTCGGCCTTGCTGACGTACGCCGCGGCGAGCCCGCGGCGCTCCTCGAGCGCGTCGGCCGGCTGGATGACCTCGACGATCGGCAGGTCGAACTGCTTCGCGAAGGCGAAGTCGCGCTCGTCGTGCGCGGGGACCGCCATGATCGCGCCCGTCCCGTATCCGGCGAGGACGTAGTCGGCGATCCAGATCGGGATCCGCTCGCCGTTCACCGGGTTGATCGCGTGCGCACCGGTGGGAACGCCCGTCTTCTCGCGCTCGGTGGAGAGCCGCTCGATCTCCGTCTCGCGGCGCGCCTGCTCCACGTACGCGTCCACGGCCGCGCGCTGGCCCGGCGCGGTGATGGCCTGGACCAGCGGGTGCTCGGGTGCGAGGACCATGAACGTCGCGCCGAAGAGCGTGTCCGGACGCGTCGTGAAGACCCGCATCTCCTGGCCGCCGGGCTGGTGGCCGTCGGCCGCGACCGTGAAGACGATCTCGGCGCCCTCGGACCGGCCGATCCAGTTCGTCTGCATGATCCGGACCGGCTCGGGCCACTCGATGCCGGTGAAGTCGAGCAACTCGTCCGCGTACCTCGTGGTGCGGAAGAACCACTGCTCCAGGTCGCGCTTCTCCACGGGCGATCCGCAGCGCCAGCATCGACGCTCCACGCCCTCCACCTGCTCGCGCGCGAGCGTCCCGTCGTTCGGACACCAGTCCACGGGCGCCTTGGCGCGGTACGCGAGGCCTGCCTCGAGGAGCTTCAGGAAGATCCACTGGTTCCAGCGGTAGTAGGTCGGGTCGCAGGTGACGACCTCGTGGTCCCAGTCGAACGTCGCCCCCATCGAGCGCAGCTGGCGACGCATGTGCTCGATGTTCGACATCGTCCAGCGCGACGGGTGGATGCCGTTCTTGATCGCGGCGTTCTCGGCTGGGAGGCCGAAGGCGTCGAAGCCGACCGGGTAGAAGACATTGTCGCCGTTCATCCGCCGGTGACGGGCGATCGCGTCGGTGGGCGTCTTGACATACCAGTGACCGATGTGGAGGTCGCCCGACGGGTAGTCGTACATCGTCAGGAGGTAGTACAGGGGCCGGGACGTGTCCGCGAGGTCCGTCCGGTGGAGGCCGAGCTCGTCCCAGCGGTCCTGCCAGCGCGGCTCGATCGCCGCGGGGTCGTATCGGTCGATGCGGGTGCGCTCGGGGGCGGTCACGGTCGGTCCTGCCTCGATGTGAGGGGGCGGCGCGGTCGCGACGCCCCGCATACGCTGAACCCCCCGCCGATCCGGCGAGGGGTTCGGATGTTTCGGCGAGTCAGTG
Organism: Chloroflexota bacterium; assembly: GCA_037147135.1. GTDB lineage: Bacteria > Chloroflexota > Limnocylindria > Limnocylindrales > CSP1-4 > CAIYQJ01. The sequence goes on along the minus strand of JBAWVU010000178.1, from coordinate 282 downwards.
GGTTGGTGGAGCTACGGGGGCTCGAACCCCGGACCTTCTGAATGCCATTCAGACGCTCTTCCAGCTGAGCTATAGCCCCACGGGTCGGAGGCGACAGTATACCGGACGAGGCCCCGCCTGCCGGCGGCCACAAGGGGCCTGCCTTCTACGGCGCGATGCGCGACCGGATGGGAGCCACCGCCTGCTACGCCACGCTCCGCGCGCTGCTCACGAGCGAGCGGTTCGGCCTCATCACCCACGACGAGCTGTTCGCCGCGTTCGAGGCGCGCACGCCCGGCACCC
>JBAWVU010000177.1:0-5922 GCA_037147135.1 Chloroflexota bacterium | reverse complement strand
CCGCCGCCCGCAGGAGCTTGAACGCCTCCCAGCCCGCCCCTGCGGCGAGGAGCGCGACGCCGAGCGTGAACCACGGCTGTCCCACGAGGACGAGGACGACGACGGCCGGGACGAGGATGAGGAGGCTCCGGGCGCGATCGCGCAGCATCGCCGGGCCTACCTCCCGAACCGACGTGACCGGCGGGCGTACTCGGAGAGCGCGTCGTCGAGCGCCTCCGGCCCGAAGTCCGGCCACAGGGTGGGGCTCGAGAAGAACTCCGCGTACGCGGTCTGCCAGATGAGGAAGTTGGAGAGGCGCTGCTCGCCGCCCGTGCGGATGACGAGGTCCGGATCGGGCATCCCCGCCGTGTAGAGGTGGACCCCGATGAGCTCTTCGTCCACCGCCTCGGCCGGGACGCCGCTCCGCACGATGGCTCGCACGGCATCGACGATCTCCGTCCGCCCGGCGTAGTTGAACGCGATGTTGAGGCGCATCCGCACGCCGCCGCTCGTCGCGTCGATCGCCTCGAGGATCGATTCCCGCGTCACGGGCGGGAGCTCGTTGATCCGGCCGAGGAGCCGCACCTCGACGCCCTGGGCGATGAGCTCGGGAGTCTCGCTCCGGATCGCCGACTCGAGCAGGGAGAGGAGCCAGGCGACCTCGTCGTCCGAGCGGGCCCAGTTCTCGCGGCTGAAGGCATAGAGGGAGAGCATCCCGATGCCGCGCCGGACGGAGTGCGAGAGGATCCGGCGAACCGCCTCGACGCCGGCCGCGTGGCCCTCAGCCTCCGGCAGCTGTCGCTCGCGTGCCCACCGGCGGTTGCCGTCCATGATGACGGCGACGTGCCCGGGGAGCGGCTCGAAGACGGGCTCGCTCCGGGTCGCAGCCCCGCCGTCGGTCGCGGCCCCACCGAGCGCGCCGCGAGCCCCCGACCCCGGCGCGTCCGCTGCCCCGGCCACTAGACCTCCAGGACCTCCTGTTCCTTGTGGTGGCCGATCTTGTCGACGTCCGCCACGTGGGAGTCCGTGATCTTCTGGAGGCTCTCGAGCTCCCGGTGGGCCTCGTCGGTCCCGATGAGGCCGTCGCGCTCCTCCTTCTTGATCGCCTCGGCGGCGTCGCGTCGGAGGTTGCGGATCTCGACCCGGGCATCCTCCATCCGGCGATGGACCTGCTTGACGATCTCCTTCCGGCGCTCCTCCGTGAGCGGCGGGATGTTGAGGCGGACGACGGTGCCATCGACGTTGGGCGTGAGGCCGATGTCGCTCCGCAGGATCGCCTTCTCGATCGCACCGAGGACGCTCCGGTCCCACGGCTGGATGAGGATCTGATGCGGCTCCGGGACGCTGATCCCGGCGAGCTGGTTGAGTGGCGTCTGCGTCCCGTAGTACTCGACGACGAGACGCTCGACGAGGGCGATGGACGCACGGCCCGTGCGGAGGCCGGTGAAGTCGCGCTCCATCGCCTCGACGGCGCGCGCCATCTTCGGCTCGACCTGCGCGAGCACCTGGCTGCTCATGCGGGATCACCTCCGGAGATGAGGGTGCCGACCATCTCGCCGCTCGCGACCCGTCGGATGTTGTCCGGCAGGTTGAGGTCGAAGACGATGATCGGAAGGTCGTTCTCCATGCAGAGTGACACAGCGGTGGCGTCCATGACCCGGAGCCGGTCCCGGAGCAGGTCCGAGAACTCCAGGCGATCGTACCGCCGCGCGTCCGGGTGGGAGACGGGGTCGGCATCGTAGACGCCGTCGACCTTGGTGGCCTTGAGGAGGACCTCGGCGCCGATCTCGACGGCTCGAAGGGCCGCCGCGGTGTCGGTGGTGAAGTACGGGTTGCCCGTCCCGGCGGCGAGGATGACGACGCGGCCCTTCTCGAGGTGCCGGACGGCGCGACGGCGGATGTACGGCTCCGCGACCTCGTTCATCGCGATCGCGCTCATGACCCGCGTGGTGACGCCGGCACGTTCGAACGCGTCCTGCAGCGCGAGGCTGTTCATGACGGTCGCGAGCATCCCGATGTAGTCGCCGGTCGCGCGATCCATCCCGCGGGCGGCAGCGGCGAGCCCCCGGAAGATGTTGCCGCCCCCCACGACGATCCCGACCTGGACGCCGAGGCCGACGACCTGGGCCACCTGCGCGGCGATGAACGAGCAGAACTCGGGGTCCACGCCGTACTGGCGCGTCCCGAGCAGCGCCTCCCCGGAGAGCTTGAGGAGGATCCGTCGGAAGCGGAGCTCTCCCCCCGCCACGCCGGCGGCGGTGGGCCCGCCTTCGCTCACAGCTCCTCACCGAGCGCGTAGCGCGTGAAGCGCCCGACACGGATGTTCTCGCCGATCGTCGCGACCGCCGCCGTGATGAGCTGCTTCACCGTCAGGTCGGTGTCGCGGAACGGCTGCTCGAGGAGCACGACCTCCTCGAACCACTTCCTGAGCTGGCCTTCGACGATCTGCGGCCGGATCGCCTCCGGCTTCTTCTTGAGCTCGTCGCTCGCGAGGAGCTCGGCGCGACGCTGCTCGACGGCAGTCTCGGGGATGCGCTCGACGTCCACGTAGAGCGGCGCGAGGCCGGCGACCTGGATCGCGAGGTCGTGGACGAGCTTGCGGAACTCGTCGGTCCGCGCGACGAAGTCGGTCTCGCAGTTCACCTCGATGAGGACGCCCACGCGTCCGCCCGGGTGGATGTAGCTCTCGACCAGCCCTTCACGCGCTTCGCGGGACGCCTTCCTGGCAGCCGCCGCGAGACCGCGCTCGCGAAGGAGCGCGGTGGCCCGGTCGAGGTCACCGTCGGACTCCTCGAGCGCGCGCTTGCAGTCCATGAACCCCGCCTGAGTCCGCTCGCGCAGCTCCTTGACGGCCTCCGCGCTGATCGTCGCCATGGGTGCCGTGTCTCCTGTTCGATGTCGCCGGCCGGCGCTGTCGGGCGCTCGGACCCGGGCTCGGGTCGCGGGATGGTCAGGCGAGCTCGGCCGCGGGCTCCTCGATGGAGGCCGCGACCGGTGTCCCGGGAAGCAGCTCCTCCTCGTCGGCATCCGGCTCGAACGTGAGCGAGCCGCCGGCGGCGAGGGCCGCGACGATGTCCTCGGCGGGGGCCTCGATCTCCTCGGCTCCGACGAGAACCTCCGGCTCCTGCTCGCCCGCGCTTCGCGCGCCCCGCTCGCGCACTCCCTCGAGCGCCGCGTCGGCGACGAGCGAGCACAGGAGGCGGATCGCGCGGATGGCGTCGTCGTTCGCCGGGATGATGAAGTCGAGGTCGTCGGGGTCGACGTTCGTGTCCCCCGTCCCGATGATCGGGATCTCGAGCTTGATGGCCTCCGCGACGGCGATGCGCTCACGCGCCGGGTCGATGATGAAGACCGCGCCCGGGAGCCGGCGCATCTTGCGGATCCCGCCGAGCGAGAGGTCGAGCTTGCGCAGCTCCTCGTCGAGCTTGGCCGCCTCCTTCTTCGTGAGGCGCTCGAAGTCGCCCGCCATCTTCCGCGCCTCGAGCTGGTCGAGAAGGCCGAGGCGCTTCTTGATCGTGGTGAAGTTCGTGAGCATGCCGCCCAGCCAGCGGTGGTTCACGTACGGCTGGCCGGAGCGCACCGCCTCTTCGGCGATCGGCTCCTGCGCCTGCTTCTTCGTGCCGACGAAGAGGACGGACTCGCCGCGGCTGGTCGTCTCGCGGACCGCCTCGAGGGCAAGGTCGAGCCGCTTGACGGTCTGTGCGAGGTCGATGATGTGGATCCCGTTGCGTTCCGCGAAGATGAACGGACGCATCTTGGGATTCCAGCGCCGGGTCTGATGGCCGAAGTGGACGCCGGCCTCCAGGAGCTGGCGCATCGAGACGGTGGGCACGAAGGAGCCTCCTGCGGTTGTGTCCTCCGCGCGGCTCGCCCGGGGACCGGCCGGCGTGCCGCCGGCGGCACCGTCCCGGGCGGGACGGTCGCGCGTGTGAGATGACGCCCACGCATGGACGCCGGCCCGCCTGACGACGGACCGCTCAGGAGTGTAGCACGGGGCTGTGAGGGGCCCGGCGATCGCTTCTCCGGGGCCCGTCAGAAGGCGCTCCGGTGGTGCCGGACCCGGGGCGGGCCCGGCCCGCCTCCCGCCGGGGGCTCCACGACCACGAGGTCGATCCGTGCAGGAAGCCGCGGGAGGGGCCGTCCGTCCCCCACCGAGCCGACATCCAAGAGCCGGAGCAGCCCCTCGTGCAGCCTCGTGCGCTTCGCCCGGTCGAGCGTCTCCTCCGGCAGCCCGTGTCCGCGCGTCCGGCGCCACCGGACCTCGACCACGACGAGCATGGCCGGGGGACCCGGATCGACGGCGACGAGGTCGAGCTCGCGGCGCCCGATCCGGACGTTGCGCCCGAGGATCGTCCAACCGGCCGCGACGAGCCGGTCACCGACGAGTGCCTCCGCGCGCGCGCCCGCGTTGGGCACGGCGGACCCCCGGGAGACGCGTACGCCGGCCATCGCTGCGAGTCTCACACGCGCCGGTGGCCGGCCGACCGACCGCGGCTCACCCGGGGATGAAGCGCCGCTCGCTGGAGGATGGAGCGCGGCTCAGCCGCGGATCAGGCGCCTGCTCAACGCTCGTCCACGGGCCAGAGCATCGGCCGGTCCGGGTCCAGCGGCTCGAACGCACCGAGGAACGACCGGCGGTGGATCGGCGAGGGGCCGTGTGCCCGGATCGCCGCTCGATGCTCGGGGGCCGCGTACCCGCGGTTCCGGGCGAACCCGTACACGGGGTAGTCGGCGTCGTAGCCGTCCATGAGGCGGTCGCGCGCGACCTTCGCGACGACCGACGCGGCCGCGACCGAGACGCAGAGCCGATCGGCGGCGACGAGCGCGCGCTGCGTGACGCACAGATGCGGGAGGTGGAGGGCGTCGAGCAGGAGCGCATCCGGGCGGACCGCGAGTCGCGCCACGGCGAGCTGGCTCGCGAGGAGCGTCGCCTGCAGGATGTTGAGCCGGTCGATCACGCCGGGCTCGACGATGCCGAGTGCCCACGCGACCGCCCGGCCGCGGATCTCCTCGTCGAGTCGTTCCCGTTCCCCGCGCCTGAGCAGCTTGGAGTCGCGGAGGCCCTCCGGGGCCCAGCCTGGCTCGAGGATCACCGCCCCCGCGACGACCGGCCCGGCGAGGCACCCGCGGCCGACCTCGTCCACACCTGCGACGAGGCGATGGCCGTGACCGCGGAGGTCGATCTCCTCGGCGGAGTCGGGGTCAAGACGCTCGTGGTGCCACGGTGCGGCCATCGCGCGGCCGCCGGGCGCAGCGGGCGCGGAGAACGTTCGACCCCGCCTCGACGCCGGCGTGCTGCCGGCCCGGACGGGGTCGTGGGTGCGCATGCGGCGGGGAGGGCCGGACCGGCGACCCGCCCGCTCCGCCTTCAGCCGTTAGAGCGCCTCTCGCGGAGGGTCGCGGCCTTGCCGACGCGCTTGCGGAGGAAGTACAGCTGCGCGCGGCGGGCGACGCCGTGGCGGACGACCTCGATCTTCTCGATGCGCGGGCTGTTCACCTTGAACGTCCGCTCCACGCCGACACCGCTCGCGATGCGACGGACCGTGATGGACCGGGTGATCCCGCCACCGCGCAGGCGCATGACGGTCCCCTCGAAGACCTGGACGCGCTCGCGGCTCCCCTCGACGACCTTCGCGGAGACACGGACGGTATCACCCGACGCAAGCTTCGGGAGGTCCGTCCGGATCTGTTCCTGGGTGATCTCGTCGAGAACATTCACGGGGGCGTCCCTACTCTCGGCCTTGGGGCAGCAGCGCTGCGCGGGTGACATGCAGAAGACGGGTCGCGGCCGCGACCGGCGCCGGAGTATAGCACGGGCCCGCGAAGTCCCGATCGCCCGGAGCGGCGCGCCCGCCGCCGATGCGCCTCCGCGTCACTCCCGCGGGGCGAGCACCTCGCGCACCGCGGCGAGGAGCTCCGCCGGCATGTATGGCTTGCCGATGA
>JBAWVU010000176.1:0-5929 GCA_037147135.1 Chloroflexota bacterium | reverse complement strand
CCGGTGACAGAATGGCTGGCCGCTTGATGGACAAAGTCGCTGGCCGGCGACACCCCGGCGCGAGACCCGGTCGAGAAGTCCACCTGTCCGGGCGTAGTGGGACAGGGACGTCGATCGGTGACCCGAAGGGGGCTATGCTGCGCGGGTGAGCCAAGCATCGGTCGCCGCGCCAGAAGCCGCCGCGCAGGCTGCCGCGCAGCAACGTCGCCTGCGTCTCCCGACGCGTGACGGCGGCTCCCGGCGGCTGCCTCTCCTCGTCCGGTTCGCCGCGCTCATCCTCGCGGCCGGTGCCGTCTGCGGGCTCGTTGCGGGGCTCGCTCTCGTCATCCGCGGCCTCGACCCGATCGCCGCCGACGCGACGCCTGACTGGTATCGCGACACGCTGGGCTCGCTGGGCCTCGCGGCCGCGCTCGGGATCGCCGCTTCGTTCACGCACGGCCTTCGCCGGTGGGGGATCCCGATCGTCGTCTCGCTCTGCCTCATCTCCATCGGGGTCGCCGCCGTCGTCCTGCTCTGGCGATCGTTCGACGCCGTGCTCGTGTCGGGGATCCCCGCCATCGTGGCGGCGGTCGTGACCCTGCTCATCCTCGTCCTGCCGCCGATCCGGCACCGGCTCGAGGACTGACGCGAGGCGGTCGCTTCGGGCGGCCACGGTGACCCGCGGGGTCGCACGTGGGCGGCGTTCCGTGGAGCGCGCGGGGACCTATCATCTCGACGAGCGCGAGCCCGGCACGTCCGGCCGGGCGCTCCACACGCGGGAGGGTCGTCATGAAGATCATCGAGGTCGAGGGCATCGGGCCCGTGTTCGCCGGCAAGCTCGGTGGGGCCGGCGTCGAAACGACGGACGATCTCCTCGCGAAGGGCGCGACTCCCAAGGGTCGGGTCGAGCTCGCCGCGGCGACCGGCATCGACGCCGGGAAGATCCTCACGTGGGTGAACCACGTTGACCTCATGCGCCTCACCGGGGTCGGCTCCGAGTACGCCGACCTGCTCGAGGCGGCCGGCGTCGATTCGCCTGCCGAGCTCGCGCATCGCAATGCCGCGAACCTGACGGCGACACTCGCAGAGGCGAACGCCGCGCGCAACCTCGTCCGCCAGGTCCCCGGCCTGTCGATGGTTGAGCGGTGGATCGGCGAGGCCAAGACCCTCCCGAAGGTCGTCGAGCACTGATCCCGCGCCGGCGCCGGCCGGCCGATCGATCCACCCGGGGAAGCACCGCGCGGCGGCCTGCAGGTCGATCCACACGGAGGCGTGTGGCCCGGTGGCCGGCCGGATGCGCGCCGTGCGCCTTCGCCCGCACGAGGTCCCGTCGATGCCCGACCTGGCCGCGCCCGCCCCCCGCGTGATCCCACTCCGCCGCTGGCGTGACCCGCTCCCGGTCCTCGATGAGCAGGGGCCGTCCCGCGTCCACGAAGCGGCGCTCAGGGTGCTCGACGGGACCGGGGTCGTCGTCCGGTCCGCGAGCGTCCGCGCCGGACTGGCGGCCGCCGGCATCCGCGTCGACGACGCGTCGGAGCGCGTGCGGTTCGCGCCGAGACAGGTCGAGGCGGCGCTCGCGAGCGCCCCCTGCGCGTATACCCTCGCCGCGCGGGACCCGGCGGCCGACCTCGCCCTCGACGGCGCGTCGGGCTGGCTCTCGCTCGACGGCAGCGCGGCAGAGATGATCGACGTCGAGACCGGGCGCCGCCGCGCCTCGACGCTGGACGACCTCGTGACGGTCTCGAGGATCGGGGACGCGCTCCCCGAGATCGGGTTCCTCTGGCAGGCGGTGGAGGCGGGCGACCGACCGGTGGCCGTGCGGCCGCTCCACGAGCTCCGCGCGCAGCTCACGGCGAGCAGCAAGCATGTCCAGCTCATGACCGCGGTGACGCCGCTCCAGGCGGAGGGCGCCGTCGAGCTCGCCCGTGCGGTCGCGGGCGGCGACGCCGCCCTCCGCGAGCGCCCGATCCTCTCGGCCTTCGAGGTGAGCCTGAGCCCGCTCACGTTCGAGGGCGAGGCGCTCGAGGCCGCGCTCGTCTACGCGCGCGCCGGGGTCCCGTGCGGGTTCGTCGTCATGCCGATCGCGTGCGCGACGGCGCCGGCTACCCCGGCAGGCGTCGTCGTACTGAGCCATGCGGAGGCGCTCGCCGGGATCACGATCCTCGAGACGCTCGTCCCGGGCGCACCGACCTTCTACGGCGCATGCAGCACGACGATGGACCTCCGCACCGGCCTCGTCGCGTGCGGGGGACCCGAGGATCTCCTCTTCCAGATGGCGCTTGCGCAGCTCGGTCACGCGGCGGGGGTCCCGGTGAGCATCGGGACGTTCGCTACCGGAGCGAAGTCACCCGACTGGCAGGCCGGGCTCGAGAATGGGCTCTCCGGGTTCGCGAGCCTGCTCGTCGGCGCCGACATGTGCTCCGGGGCCGGCCTGCTCCACGCGGCGCGCACGTACTCGCTCGGCGACCTCGTCCTCGATGCCGAGATCTGGGGCCTCCTCGCCCACCTGGGTCGCGGGCTCTCCATCAGCGACGAGGACCTCGCAGTCGACGTCATCGCCTCCGTCGGGCCCGCGGGCGACTACCTCATGGAGGACCACACCCTCGCGAACATGCGCGGGCTCTGGCAGCCTCGCCTGTTCGACCGGCGGACGTGGGATGACTGGGAGGCGTCGGGCAGGCCCGGGCCGCAGGAGCGCGCCGCCGAGCGCGTCCGGTCGATCCTCGCCTCGCACGAGCCGCTCGCCCTGCCGGACGGAGTGCCCGCCGAGCTCGACCGGATCGTCGCGTCATTCGAGGTGCGCGCCGGCCTCGCCTGACTTGCGGACCCGCGGTGACGGGCCGGTCGGATCCACCACCTGCCTGTCCGTGGATCCGGCGTACCATTGGTACGTACCGGCTCTATTCCGCGTCGTCGATCACGCGCTCCCGACGATGCGCCGCCCGCACCAGAGGGAGTGACTCGATCATGGCCACCGTCGCCTCGTCCATCCCGGAGCTCCTCGGGCTCCTCGACGGTATCGTCCGGATCGAGGGCGACCGGCTCGTCGTCGTGGACGAGGCCGCGCTTCGCGGCCGCGGCATCCGCGATGTCGCGTGGACCATCGCGTTCGCCGACGACGCCGCGACCGGCGAGGCCGCGCGCTGGATCGTCTGGGAAGCCAGCCAGGAGCTGGGCGCGCGGCCGGCGACGATCCAGGGCCTGTATGACGCCCGTGGCCGCGGTGAGGTCGCCGGGTTCACCGTCCCGGCGATCAACCTCCGCGCGCAGACGTTCGACATGTCCCGGACGATCCACGAGACGGCGCTGGCGCGCGAGGTGGGTCCGGTCATCTTCGAGCTCGCCCGCAGCGAGCAGGCGTACACGTACCAGCGCCCGCAGGAGTACACGACGTGCGTCCTCGCCGGTGCCATCGCCGCCGGATGGCGCGGCCCCGTGTTCATCCAGGCCGACCACTACCAGTTCAGTGCGAAGAAGTACGCCGTCGACCCCGAGGCGACCACCGAGGAGATCCGCAAGGCCTGCCGCGACGCGATCTCGGCGGGCTACGGGAACATCGACATCGACAGCTCGACGCTCGTCGACCTCTCGCAGCCGAGGGTCGATGACCAGCAGAGGGTGAACTACACGCGCGCCGCGGAGCTCACGGCGCTGATCCGCGAGCTCGAGCCCGCCGGAGTGACGATCAGCGTGGGCGGCGAGATCGGCGAAGTCGGCAAGGAGAACTCGAACCCGGTCGAGCTGCGGGCGTACCTCGACGGGTACCGTCGGGTCCTGGACGGGATCCGGCCGGGGCTCGTCGGGGTGAGCAAGGTGAGCGTCGCGACGGGCACCACCCACGGCGGGATCCCGCTCCCGGGCGGCGGCATCGCCGAGGTCAAGCTCGACTTCGAGACGATCCGGGTCCTCGGCGAGGTCGCGCGGACGTACGGGCTGGCCGGCGCCGTCCAGCATGGAGCCAGCACCCTGCCGGACGTGCTCTTCCACCGGTTCCCGGAGGTGGAGACCGCGGAGATCCACCTCGCCACCGGCTTCCAGAACTCGCTCTACGACCATCCCGCCTTCCCGGTGGAGGTCTATCGCGGGATCGAGGCGTGGTGCTTCGAGAACGCGCTCGGCGACCGCAAGGATGGCCAGACGGACCAGCAGTTCGTCTACACCACGCGCAAGAAGGCGATCGGCCCGTTCAAGCGCCTGCTGTGGGATCTCCCCGAGAAGGACGAGATCCTCGCATCGCAGGGTGAGAAGGTGGCGTACCTCTTCGACCAGCTCAAGGTGACGGGGACGCGAGCGCTCCTCGACGCGCACGTCGCTCCCGTGGAGGAGCACCGCCCGCTGCCCGCGGCGCTCCGGGCCGTTGCTGGCTGACCCCGACCGGGGCCGGTCGCGTGCCCGGAGGCCGACGATGATCGATCCCCGACCGCATCGCCGGGGTCGCGCGGGTGGCGGGGCCGCGCGGATGACGCGGCTCGTCGCGGCCGCGCTCGTCGCGGTGCTCGCCGCAGCGTGCGTCGGTCCTGTGCCTGCCGTCATCGCCGCGCCCTCGGCCGAGCCCGCGGAGACGGGCGTGGTCCCCCAGGAGGCAGCCGGGCCTGTCGCCGTGCTCGTCGGGGCCGGCGACGTCGGCTGGTGCGGTACCTCGGGCGACGAGGCGACGGCGAAGCTCGTCGCCGCGACCGCCGGGATCGTTATCGTGGCGGGGGACGTCGCGTACCCCAACGGCTCGACGCAGGACTTCGCCAAGTGCTACGACCCGTCGTGGGGCCAGTTCAAGGCGCGGACGCGGCCCGCGCCCGGGAACCACGAGTACTACACGAAGGGGGCCGCGCCGTACTTCGCGTACTTCGGGACGCGGGCCGGCAAGGCCGGGCGGGGGTGGTACAGCTACGACGCCGGGACGTGGCATGTCGTCGTCCTGAACTCGGAGTGTGCGGCCGTGGGCGGCTGCGGCGTCGGATCCCCGCAGGAGGTGTGGCTCCGGAAGGACCTCGCGGCACACCCGGTCGCGTGCACGGTCGCGTACTGGCACGTCCCGCTCTTCAGCTCGGGGCCGCACGGGAGCGATCCGCGGACGAAGCCGCTGTGGCAGGCCTTGTACGACGCGGGTGCCGAGCTCGTCATCAACGGCCACGACCATGACTACGAGCGGTTCGCGCCGATGGCGCCCTCCGGGACGCTCGACGTCGCCCATGGCATCCGCGAGATCGTCGTGGGGACCGGCGGAGCCCCGCTCTACCCGTTCGTCCGCAGGACGAAGAACAGCGAGGTCAAGGGCGTGGCCTACGGGGTCGTGAAGCTCACCCTCCGCCCCGGGGCCTACAGCTGGGAGTTCCTCCCCGTCGCCGGCGCGTCGTTCCGCGACGCCGGCTCCGGCACCTGTCACTGATCGGAGGGCGGACGGCGTGGCGGAGACCCTCGCACGCGGCGGCGCGGGCGCGGGAGCGGCCTTCGGCGCGGAGTGGAGCGCGTCGAAGCGGCTGGGATCGGAGGAGGAGCTCGACGGCTGGCTCGCGTTCGCGCTCGACGTGGCGGCCGAGGCGGACACGATCGCCCTCCGGCACTTCCGGACGGACGTCGACGTCGCCGGCAAGCCCGACGGGACGTTCGTCACCGAGGCGGACACGGCGATCGAGCGGCTCGTCCGCGAGCGGATCGCCGACCGCTACCCGGACCATGGCATCGTCGGCGAGGAGGAGGCGGCGCACCAGGCCGGCGCGAGCGTCCGCTGGTATGTCGACCCGATCGACGGGACCCACAACTACATGCGCGGGATCCCGCTCTTCGGGACGCTCCTCGCGTGCGAGCGCGACGGCGAGCTCCAGGTCGGCGTCCTCTCGGCACCGGCGTTCAGGGAGCGCTGGCACGCCCGACGCGGCGGCGGCGCCTGGGCCGTGCCCACCGGTGGCGGAGCGGCCGACATGGGCCGGCGCATCCGCGTCTCGACCATCGA
>JBAWVU010000175.1:0-5964 GCA_037147135.1 Chloroflexota bacterium | reverse complement strand
GCCGAGGCCGACGGTCGCGATCTCCGGGCCGATCAGCGGCCCCCCGGTGCCGGAGGCGCGCCGGCGGGCGGCGCGGGCGGCGCGAGCGGCGTCGGAGTCGGAACCGGAGTCGCCGGGGGCGCGCCGGCAGGCGGCACGGGCGGCGTCTCGACGAGGTCATCGCGCAGCGTGGGCCCGTCGAGCCGGACGACGGCGTCCGCGAGCGCGTCGTACCGGCCGGACGTCGTGAAGAGGATCACCTGGAAGTCGCGGGCGAGGTCGCGCACCGCGGCCGCCGCACGCTCGGCGCGAACGTCATCGAAGGTGACGAACGGATCGTCGAGGAGGAGCGGCGGGCGCCGGCCGCGGAGGACGAACCGCACGAGGCCGAGCCTCGCCGCGAGCAGGACCTGGTCGAACGTCCCCTGGCTCAGCTCGGCCGCGCCGACGAAGTCGCCGCGCTCCGGCGCGAACACGCGGATGTCGAGCGAGCGGTCGTCGATCTCGACGCGCCGGTAACGCTCCCCGGTGAGCCGGGGCAGGTCGTCGCGCATCCGGGTCTCGAGGAACCGGGTCGCGCTCCGCATCGTCGCGGTCTCCGCGGCGACGATCGCGGCGAGCGCGAGGCCGTAGACGCGCTCGCGACGCCGCAGGACCTCGAGCTCCTCGCGCCACGCGGCGAGCCGCTCGGCCTCCCCAGCCACCTGCTCCGCGTCGACGGTGTTGGCGTCGAGACGCGCCCTCGCGCCGGCCTCCTCGTCGCGCGCCCGCTCCAGCGACCCCTCCACGTCGCGGACCTCGACCTCGAGCCGCTCCCGGGCCCGGGGCTCCTTCGCGATCGGGCCGAGCGCCTCGAGCGCCGCGGTCTTCTGCTCGGCCTCGAGGGCGGCAGCGTCGCGCGTCGGCTCCAGCGTCTCCAGCGGCTCCCTGCCGATGAGCCCCTCGAGCTGCGCCCGGAGCCGCCCGATGGCGACGACGTGCTCGCGCTCCGCGGCGATGAGCGCATCGACGGCGGCGATGTCCGGGAGGACGAGGTTCGCGAGCTGGGCGGCGATGTCTGCCTCGCACTGGAGGAGCTCCGCCTCCAGCTCGGAGCGGCCGCGCAGGCGCCGCGAGATCTCCGCCTCGCGCAGCTCGCGCGCCCGCAGGGTCTCGCCCCGGGTCGCGCGCCTCCGCTCGGCGAGGATCGCGACGAATGCGCCGACGACGACGAGGACGCCGCCCCCGACCGCGACCGGGATGACCTGCTGGGCGAGACCGAGGATGAGGCCGGCGAGCCCGGCGACGACCGCGACCGCAGCGAGGACAGCGACGGGCACCCATGAGCGGTCGGCCGATGCCTGCACCTCGAAGTCCACGTCGAGGATCTCGCCGAGCGCCGCCCGCAGCTCGCGGGCACGCCCGTCGAGCGAATGGAGTCGCGCGGCGATCCGGTCGAGCGACGGCAGCGGGGTCGTCGACGGATGGGAAGACTCCATGCGCCCGATCTCGCCGGAGACCTCCACCGCGCGGCGGTAGCGGTCGTAGCGCTCGCGGGCCACATCGCGCTCCGTCGTGAGACGCTCGGCCTGGCGGGCCTTCTCGAGGAGTGCGCGCCGCTCGGCGAGGGTCACCTCGGCCTGTGCCCGCTTGTCCCGGGCGAGCCCGAGGACGTCGCGGTCGACTTCGAGCCGGGCGAGGCCCTCCTCGCCGACCCTGAGGCGTTCCTGCGCCTGGGCGACGGCCTGCTCGGCGACCCGCAGGCGCCCCGGGTTCTTCGTCCCCTGGCTCGCGAGGCCGCGCACCGCCACCTCGAGCCGCCGCTTCGCCTGCGAGGTGCCGCGGTCGCCGCCGGAGATCGAGGACTGGAGCCGGTCGCGGAGCGCAGCGTCCTCGCGGGGGATGTCGATCGCCCGGTGGTGGATCGACGCGGTCGCCGCGTAGAACGCCTCCGATGGGATGCCGGTCATCTCCGCGAGCATCTCGTCGGCTCGCGCGGGGTCCGTGACGACCTCGTCGCCGACCTCGAGCCGGACGGTCCCACGCGCGCCGCGGAACGCCTTGTGGAGCGTCCCCGTCCGCAGGCGGATCTTCCCGTCCTCGTCCTCCTGCTCGTCCTCGAACGCGAGCGTCACTTCCGGGCGCACTTCCTCCGGTGCGCCCCACGGCCGCAGCGCGTCGATCCCGGCGCCGGCGGTCGTCGGCTTGCGGAAGAGCGCGAGCTCGATGGCCCGCTGGATCGTCGACTTCCCGGACTCGTTCGGGCCGCGGACCACGGTGAGGCCCGGGGCGAACGCGATGTCCAGGTCGCGGTGGCGGCCCAGGTCACGCAGCCGGAGGTCGGTGATCCTCACAGCGTGAGCTCCGCCCCGGTCATGAGGTGTCGCGAGACGCGCAGCGCGTCGCGGAGGTCGGCGGCGTCGGCGGCACGCGCGGGATCGGTCACGGCGTCGGCCTCTGCTGCCGCGATCCGCGCCTCGAGGTCGACGATGAGCGCGCCGAGCACCGTCTCCGGCGGCGGCACCTCCGCGTCGTCGGGGAGCGGCACGATGGAGCGATCGCGGACGCGGACCGCGAGGAACGACCCCGCGAGCGCGCGCTCGACCTCGTCGAGGTCGACATCGAGCGAGTCGGGACGGAGGCCGACGAGACGCGCTTCGAGCATGAGGTCCGGGTCGGCGAGGGTCGCGAGCCGCTCGACGAGCGCGGGCTGGCCGGAGATCGTCGAGATGTCCACCTCGTGCCGCGCGAACCGGGTCCGCCCCACCTGGCGCTCCTCGACCTCGACCGTCTTGCGGCCGTCGACGAGCGTGAGCGTGACGAGGAGGGCGCGGCCGGCGCGATCCTGGTCGACGGCCACCGGCTCCGGGGCTCCCGGATACGCGTAGCGCACCGTGCCCGCGGTCCCGAGCTGGACGGAGTGCCAGTGCCCGAGCGCGAGGTAGTCGAGGCCCGACGCTGCCACCTCGTCGGCCGAGAAGACGACCTCGTCGCCATCGGTCCGCCCGGGGATGAGGAGCGACCCGTGGATCATGCCGATCGCCCACGTCGCACCCGCGTCTGCGGCGGTGAAGCCGGAGAGAGGGCTGGCCGGCGCGCGCTTCGTCGCGAAGACGCGCCCGAAGACGACGAGGTCCAGCTCCGGGAAGCGCGCCCGCGGAGCATCGGGCGTGAGCACCGTCACGAGGTCGGAGCCGGCCGGAAGCCCGGCAAGCTCCCGGAGGTCGTAGGCGCGGTAGATCGAGGCGCGGTCGTAGACGTCGTGAGTCCCCGGCAGCACGACCGTGCGGATCGCGCGCTCCGCGAGCCGCCTGAGCTCGGCAGCGACGCGCTCGACGCTTCGGCGGGGCTGCGAGTTCGAGTCGAAGAGGTCGCCCGCGATGAGGAGGAGATCGGCGTTCTCCGCGATCGCGAGGTCGCCGGTCGCGCGGAAGGCGGAGAACTGGCGCTCGCGCTGGGCGGCCGCGCGCTCGCCGAGGTCCGTGTGCCTCGCGCCGAGGTGGACATCGGCCGTGTGGACGATGCGGACCGCCACGCTGCGGAGCCCTCCTCCTCTGGCCGTGGTGCGCTTCCGGGTGGTGCGTCGCGGAGGATGGCGCCTTCCGGTCGGGCCGGTCCGACGCGCCCCTGCCCATCCGGCCGATCGACCGGGGGGCATCCGCATTCTGACAGGTCGGCGGCGCCACGGGAACTGCCCGCATGAGGCCGTCGTCCGACCCACGCCGGCCCAATCCACGCCGCTCCGATCCACGCCCAGGATCGGCGGTGCTATCCTCGGCGCGCTCCACCGGCGGGGGGCGAGGCTGGAAAGGATCGGGGTTGACCACCTACACGGACCGGACGCTCGCGTGTGTCGATTGCGGCGTCGACTTCATCCACTCCTCCGCGGACCAGGAGTTCTACGCGCAGAAGGGGTTCGCCTCGGACCCCAAGCGGTGCACCAGCTGCCGCGCGTCGCGGAGGTCGATGAAGGGCGACGGTGCCGATGGCCATGTCGCCGGCGGCCCGCGCGGGTACGACCGCGGCTACTCCGGGACCGAGCGTGAATACTTCGCGGTCATCTGCTCCACGTGCGGGAACGCGGCCCAGGTCCCGTTCCGGCCCCGGATGGACCGCCCGGTCTACTGCTCGGACTGCTTCCGGACGGTGAACGCCGACTGACCCGGTCGGGCTCGGAAGGCCGGCGGACGGGTCGGCTCAGACCGAAAAGGTCTCCCCGACCTGGACGCGCCTCCGGACCCGTCCTCGCCAGATCGTCACGCCGGTGCGTCCCTGGACCTCGAAGACGCCGTCCCGGCTCACGACCGCCGTGTCCTCGTCGATGCCGAGGACGGCGATCCCCTTCGGGGCGCGCAGCGCGAAGATGGCGGAGAGCGTCTCGGGGAACCGGTCGTAGTGCGGGATGACGGCGATCTCCGGGAGGACGCCGAGGGCCGGTGCCCACCGGATGGGCAGGCCGACGCGACGCCGGAACTCGACCTGCTTGCCGCCGAGGACCATGGCGCCGGCCGAGCAGCCCGCGAGGACCGCCCCGCGCTCGTGGGCGGACAGCACCGCGGCCCAGAGCGCGCTCCCGTCGAGGACGGCGCGGAGGTGGTCCGGCTTCCCGCCCGAGAAGTAGATGAGGTCCGCTTCGCCCGCGGCCTGCGCGCAGGCGGGGTCGTCGGCCTCGGCCCTGTCGCGGACGAGCACCTGCTCGACCTCGGCGCCGAGCGCCTCGAAGTGGGCCTGGCCCAGCGCTCCCCAGCGCCGGAAGACGTCGTCGCCGTCCGGCCAGGAGGCCGTCGGGACCACGACGACGCGCGGCCGCGCGACGCCGGTGGAGGCGAGGAGCGCGCGATCGATCTCGGACATCGCGGGCGTGAACTCGCCTGCGCCCACGAGCGCGACAGATCCGGGCATGTGCCGGAGTCTACCCGGGAACGGCGCGGGACGGCGCCGCAGACGGGCTTCAGACGGCCCGCCGGTCCGGGTCGGTCTTCCAGACGCGATACGAGTAGACGAACATGATCGCCACGGCACCGAGCAGCCCAACGAGGAGCACGACGGTGAGTGCGATCACCGGGAGGAACGGCGAGACCACGACGATGAGCCCGCCGACGACGACGAAGAGCCTGCCGCCGAGCTCGTGCGTCTTCCGCCACGAGAGGTCGCTCGTGAGCGTCCACGGGGTCCGGATCCCCGCCATGTAGTTGGGCCGGAACCCAGGCATCGCGAGGCCGATCGCGATGAAGAAGACGCCGCAGCCACCGACGATGATCCGCGAGAAGTCGAACTCGCCGCCGAGCGTCGCGATCGCGATCGCGGCCTGGACGAGCGTGAGGAGCGCGGCTACGCCCACGACGACGATCTCGTACGAGCGGCGCGACCGCGCGAGGTTCGCACGCCGCGGCTCGAAGCGCGGGATCACCGCGAGGAGCACGACGAGCCCGACCTGCACGACCGGGACGACAAGGAGCGAGAGCCAGGCCGGACCGTAGCCGTTCGGCTGGCCGTCCGCCCCCCAGTGGACCGGGACCGTCGCGGTGACGCCGACCTGCGCGAGCGCGACCGCCGCGATCGCCACGCTCGCGACGACGAAGAGCGCGGCCGTCACGAGCGCGCCGCGGCCCATGGGCCCCGGGGGCGGCGCCGAGCCGGTGTCCGACCCGCCTCCGGCGCCGTCGCGATCGGTCACGCGCTCAGGCGCCGGACTCGGTCCGGGCCGCCATCGCGCGGTCGATCACCGGCTGGAGCAGCACGCGCAGGCTCGGCCCCTCGACCTCCTCGAGCTCGTACCGGACGCGGACCACCGGCTTGGTGAGCGTGAGGATCCGCGTGAGGTCGATCGGCGTCGCCGCGAGGACCACATCGGCGGGCGCGGCGTTGAGCGCCGCCTCGAGCTCGCGCAGCTGCACGTCGCCGTAGCCCATCGCGGGCAGCAGGCGGTCGAGGTCCGGGTACTTCTCCAGTGTCGCCTTGAGCTCGCCCGTCGCGTACGGCCGCGGGTCGACGATCTCCGACGCC
>JBAWVU010000174.1:0-5998 GCA_037147135.1 Chloroflexota bacterium | reverse complement strand
AAGTCGTCCAGCATCTCCGCCCTGACCACGTACGTCTCCACCACGAGCACGCTCATCGCAAGGCCTCCTGTCTTCGAGTACGAGGTCCCAACGCCGGGGGTACACCCCCGAAGATGGCGAGTGTCGTCACCGCCCGTCGGTAACGCCCGTCGTCCCGCACCTGTACCGCTTCCGCGCCCGGACGTGCGGTGCGCGGCCCATCGCGCCCCCCGGTCCAGAGCGCGCGGCGCTCCAGTACCCGGGTACACCGAGTCGGCTCCACGGCCTCCTGATCGCCGGACTTGGCCCGGAAGTCCCACAGGCACGTCGCCCACGCTACATGCCGGTCAGGACTCACGCGAACGCGATGATCGGTCTGGGTGATCCTGAAGTCGGAGAGGCCCTCGGGCATCTCCCGGCGTCGAGGCCCTCCGCTCCGCCGGCCTCGACGTAGCGACGGATCGTGACGGCTATCGCTGCAGCCTCGATGTCGGTGACTACGGCGACCATGGTCAAACCCCTGGGACGCACTCTCGCGGGTCTCCCTCGCCCGTTGCTCGGCGCGGTCCCGGCGGCCGGGATGTCGACCGCGCGTCAGAGCCACCCATTCGGCTCGATGGTGGTTTCCGCCCGCCGGCCGCGCCAGAGCCGAAGGTCGTCGCGGATGGTCAGGGGTCGGAGGCGGCGAGTTCGTGCTCGCGCACGTCGTCGGTCGTGACCAGCGAGCGGCGCAGGCGCCGATCATCGTGCGGTTCGCACGCTCGAGCGCGACCCCTCTGGCCGGCTCTCGACTACGGGCGGCCGACCCGCAACGGGTGTCGACGGGTAAGCATCGCGAGACCCGCGACAAGGCCAACCAGCAACGGGATGAATGTTGTGCTCCCCGTGTCCTGAACGGCGCCGGGTCCGGCCGTCGAAGTCGGCGGTGTCCCGGCGGTCGCAAAGGCCACACCCACGGGGACACGGCTCATCGTCTTCGAGCCGTTGCCGAGCTGGCCGTACGCGTTGTCGCCCCAGCAGGTGACGAGGCCGTCGCTCGAGAGCGCGCACGTGTGCCCGAGGCCGGCCGTGATCGCGGTGTTCGCGTCCGTGAGGCCCCGAACCTCGACCGGCACGCTGCTGTCCCTCGTCGTGCCATCCCCGAGCTGGCCGAGTCCGTTGTCGCCCCAGCAGTCGATCTTGCCTTCGGCCGTGAGCGCGCAGGTGTGACTGCCGCCTCCGGTGAACGCCCGGAGACCGCTCGCGAGGCCCCGGACCTCGACCGGCACGCTGCTGTTCGTCGTCCTACCATCGCCGAACTCGCCGTCAGCGTCGACGCCCCAGCACTTGAGCGCACCGCCGGTCATGACCGCGCAGGTGTGCCAGAAGCCTGTGAAGATAGCCCGGACGCCGCTCTCCAGGCCGGAGACTGCCACCGGCACCCTGCTGCTCGCGGTGGTGCCGTTCCCGAGCTGGCCCTGGCTGCTCATTCCCCAGCATTCGACCCCGCCACCGCCGGTGAGCACGCAGGTGTGGAAGCTAGCCGCTGCGATCGCGCGGACGCCGCTCGCGAGGCCCGAGACCGCGACCGGCACGCTGCTGTCCCTCGCCGTGCCGTCGCCGAGCCGACCGCCGAGGCCCCAGCACTTGACCGCACCCTGCGCCGTGAGCGCGCACGTGACGCTGCCGCCCGCGGCGATCGCGCGGACGCCGCTCGCGAGGCCCGAGACCCGGACCGGGACGCTGCTGCTCAAGGCCGCGCCACTCCCGAGCTGAAGGTACTGGTTGCTCCCCCAGCACCAGACCTCACCGGCGCTCGTGAGCGCGCACGTGTGCCAGGTGCTTGCGGTGATCGCCGAGACCCCGCTCGGGAGGCCGGCGACCTCGACGGGCACGCTGCTGTCCTTCTGCGTGCCGTCCCCGAGCTGGCCGGACCAGTTCGCGCCCCAGCACAGCACCCGGCCGTCGCCGGCGAGCGCGCAGGTATGTGAGCCCCCCGCCGCGACGGAGATGATCCTGAGAGGGCCGGCCGGACGGGCCGTCGCGGTCGGCTCCGGCTCCTGGGCGGCGAAGGCGACGCCGACGGGCACGCTGCTGTCCGCAGTCGTGCCGTTGCCCAGCTGGCCGTGGTAGTTGAAGCCCCAGCACAGCACGCTGCCGCCGCGCATGAGCGCGCAGGCGTGGCTGGCGCCCGCGGCGATCGCGGTGACCCCGCTCGCGAGGCCCGAGACGTCGACCGGCACGACGCTGACCACGGTCGCCGTACCGACGCCAAGCGCGCCGTGCCCGTTGTAGCCCCAGCACTTGACGCCACCGGCGTCCGTGAGTGCACAGGTGTGCGCGCTTCCGGCGGCGATCGCGGTGACCCCGCTCGCCAGGCCCGCGATCTGGACCGGCACGGAACTGCCGGTCGTCGAGCCTTCGCCGAGCTGGCGGTACGCGTTGTGGCCCCAGCACTGGATGACGCCGCCGCTGGTGAGCGCACACGTGTGCACCATGCCGGCGGAGATCGCCGTCACGCCGCTGGCGAGGCCCGCGACGTCGACCGGCACGAGGCTGTTCTTCGGTGTGCCGCTCCCGAGCAGGTAGCCCCAGCACACCACACTGCCGGCGGTCGTGAGCGCGCAGGTGTGGTAGCCGCCCGTCGATATCGCGCGAACCCCGCTCGGGAGGCCCGTGACCTCGACCGGAGCACTGCTGGACGTAGTGGCACCGTCGCCGAGTTGGCCGTACTCGTTGTCGCCCCAGCACGTGACCCGGCCCTTGCTCATGAGCGCGCAGGTGTGGCCGATCCCCGCGGCGATCGCGATGACGCCGCTGGAGAGACCGGGGACCTCGTCCGGGACGAGGCCGTCCTCCGTGGTGCCGTTGCCGAGCTGGTGGTAGCCATTGTTGCCCCAGCACTTGACCACGCCGCCACGCGTGAGCGCGCAGGTGTGGTGGGCGCCCGCCGAGATCGAGGTGACGCCGCTCGCGAGGCCGGAGACCTCGACCGGGACGCTGCTGCTCGTCCGCGTGCCGTTCCCGAGTGCGCCGTATTCGTTGCGGCCCCAGCAGAGCACGCTGCCGCGGGTGGTGAGCGCACAGGTATGGCTGAAGCCCGCCGTGATCGCCGTGATCGTGGGCGGAGCGTTCGCCGGTGCCGCGGACGTGACACTCCCGGCCTGCACGGCCACGCCCAGCGCGAGGAGGCTGCTCAGGAACGCGATTCCCATCAAGCGACGCATCGTCCGTCCCTCATGCAGATACGTCTCGCCCGTTGCTCGGCGCAGTCCCGGCGGCCGGGATGTCGACCGCGCGTCAGAGCCACCCATTCGGCTCGATGGTGGTTTCCGCCCGCCGGCCGCGCCAGAGCCGAAGGTCGTCGCGGATGGTCAGGGGTCGGAGGCGGCGAGTTCGTGCTCGCGCACGTCGTCGGTCGTGACCAGCGAGCGGCGCAGGCGCCGATCATCGTGCCGTTCGCACGCTCGGATCGCCTGGATGTCGTGTCCCCGGTCTGCGCCATGGCCTCCGCGTCCGGGCGCGGTATCGCCGGCCGCGACCGGGATGTCCTGACCGGCGGCACTGGCGCCGCAGGGGCCGAGACCGCATCGTCGCGTGGGCCGGCACGAGACCGGCGGCCTTCCGGTGCGGCGGGAGCCAAGCGACTCCATGGCCCAGCTCGTCGCCATCGTCGTTGTCATCGTCCTCGTGTCCGTGGCGGGCGCGTGGCTCGAGCGCGGTGGGCCGGTCGCGCGTGTCGTCGGGCACCTGCAACTCGCCGCGGGCGGATTCGCGACCGGGTTCCTGCTCAGTCTCCTGCTCGGACTCATGCTGTGGCCCGGAGCGTTCGGGGCGATGTTCGGCATCTACGATCCGCCGACCCCGGAGCAGGACAGGTGGGCGGCCATCGTGTTCGTCGTGATCGTCGGCGGAGCCGGTGCGATCGTGCCGAACCTCGCATTCCGCCTGGGATACGCAGGAGCCGTGCTGCTCCTGGTCCTGCGGTCGTCCGACTACTGGTTCCACCGCGACCGTGGACCGCTGCTGCTGCTCGGACTCGCCTGTTGGGCGGTCGGCGCCGTCGGCGTCAGGGCCATCCGCTGGTGGGTGCGGCCCGACCTCCGCGCCGGGGGGACGTCTGAACCGCCGGGGTCCTGGGACGGGAGCGGCTGAGGCGACCAGCCGGGGGACGGGCCCGCCCGATAGGCCTCAGGATGGGGCCGTGGCGTCACCGGGGTCGTTCTCGACCGGCAGCCGGTCGGTCCAGGGCCGGCCCATCGTCACGCACCCGTCGCGAGGATCCGCTCGGCGGCCACGGCGGCCGCGGCGGGGTCGTAGGCGCTCGGGTTCCAGGTGTAGAAGAGCGACGTCAGCAGGGCGAACTCGCCGTTCGTCCCGCGCCAGGGGTCCCCCGTGACGAGGTTGCCCATGTAGGAGTGGACGACGGTCGAGAGGTCCGCCGAGCGGCCGCTGCAGGGCCTGCGCTCCCGCGCGAAGGGGCCCGCGTCGTTGTCCCAGAGCCCGATCTCATGCCCCACGGCGTCGGCGTACGCCCTCGCGCCGGCCGTCGTCACGGTCGTCGAGAAGATCCCACCGTCACCGGTCCAGAAGACGCGGACGTCGGCCGGAAGCGCGTCGCGCATCACCGCGAGGTAGCGCTCGCCATCGCCCGGCTCCGAGTGGACGAGGTTCCGGCCCGGGATGCCGCCGTACGGCGGCAGGACGGTCGAGACCCGGATGCCGGGGACCCGGCCGCGGACGTACGCGTACAGGTCGAGGAAGACGGTGGCGTGCTGGCTCGCCAGCGCCTCCGGGTTCGTCGTCGGGATGTCGTCGAAGCAGAGGGCGACGCTCCGCGTCCCGGCGTCGAGCTCCTCGTCGAGCCGGCGCCGATCCTCGTCGGGCCACCAGTCCACGAGGTAATTCCGACCTCCGATCCCGTTCATCAGCTCGACGTGATGCTCGTCGCAGTAGCGGACGAGCTCGGGCCACGTCGTCCGGTCCACGACGTCGAGGAAGTTCAGCTTGAAGCGCGCACCGAACCGGACGCGCTCAAGGAGGAGCGCCCGCGAGGCGTCGGTCACCCCTATGTCCGGGAGCACGTAGGGGTCGAGGATCGCGCCGCGGCGGGCGAAGCCCGGGGCGTCGTCGACCACGACAGCCCGCAGCCACCGGGTCTGGCCCTCGGCGACGATGAGCCGGGCGAGCGAGAGGAGCCCGTTGTAGGCACCGGCCTCGTCGCCGGCCCGGACCGCCACGGCAGGCCCGTCGGCTGTGGCGGCGACCTCGAGCCGGTACGCCTGCGAGGCGAACGAGGGGTCGTCGGCCGTCACCGTGAGCCGGGCCTGCCGGCGGCCGTCGACGACGGCGGGGGCGACCGGGATGCCGGCATCGGCGGCCACCTCGTCGAGGAGGGCCCGGAGCGCAGCCGACGGGACGGCGACGGGGGCGAGGGCACTCGTCTCGAGCATCGCGCCGTAGGTCGCGGTCGTCGGCGACGGGTCGATGACGGGCGGCCTGCCGCCGAACGAGGGCTCCGGGGTGATGGAGTGCGAAGGGCTCGGCGTCGCGCTCGGCGTCGCGTTCGGAGTCCCGCTCGGCCGGGGGGCCTGCGCGCACGCTTCGAGCACCGTACCCAGGGCCGCCGCGGAGACCCCGACGGCAGCCGCGAGGGCGACGAACCGCCGCCGGGTCATGGGCTCGACGAGCCGGCGCGCGATCATGGCGTCGATCGGGCTCGGCTCGGCGCCGCGCTGCCCCAGCCCGCGCGGGGCGACACAGTCCGCCTCTGGCGCACTGCTGACCGATACCGGGGCGCGACCGCTTCTCGGCATGCCAGGCTCCTCGGGACGCTGTCGCGGGTCGGTCTCGCCAGGGGCTCGGCGCGGTCCCGGCGGCCGGGGTGTGGACCGCGTGTCAGAGCCTCCCGCTGCGGTGAACGTGCGCCGCGAATACGTGCCCCGCAAGGGCCGAGCGGCATGACAGACGCCGACGTGGAGATCAGCTGTCCGCCAGCGAGGAAGTCCGTGTCCGCCTACAGGGAGGTTGGCGTGTCCGT
>JBAWVU010000173.1:0-6000 GCA_037147135.1 Chloroflexota bacterium | reverse complement strand
CCGGCGCGCCTGACCGACCTGCGACCACATCGCCCCTCGTTCCGGCGCTCGGGGCGCGTCGGCGGTCGCACGCTCCGAATCCGGACGGTCCGCCGCGTCAGCCTCCCGCTCGCGGCGGACGCGCTCGCGGGGACGCCACGTGGGAGCTGCATGGCCCGTGGCATAGTGGCGTCGGGCAGGGGTCGGGCGCGCTCATACCCGACGGCTCTGCCCCGGCGCCCAGCCGATCGGACCGCACGTGGCGAGGCTTCGAGCGCCAGGGGCGTCGAGATCAACGCCGAGCGACGTACGCTGTACCGGGTAGGCCGGTCGTCGGCCGGATAGCGCTGGGACATCGCCAGGATCAGCCGGGGACATGACCGAGGGGGGACTCCTGTGCCGCACCGTCACCGCCGCATGCTGCGGTACTCCGCCCTCTTCGGGTCGCTCCTCCTGCTCTCGCAGGGCCTCGTGGCCCAGGCCTCCGCGCGACCCGTGCCCGACAACGCCCCCGCAGCCCTCGCGCCGGCGGCGGAGACCGTGGCCGTCACGGAGCCCGGACCGGCGGTCGTCCCCACGGACTTCTCCGGCGATGTCCGCGACCTGCCGCAGGTCCCCTCCACGTCGATGCTGGACTTCGAACCGGAGGAGCCGGAGTTCCCGATCGGAGAGGGTCCGGGATCCACCGAGCCGGGGCCCCAGCCGGCGACCGTCCCCGCGGGTCCCATGCCGGCCGCGTCCCAGAACTTCGCCGGCCTCAACTTCAGCGACAGGTGCCCGACCGGGACGGGACCGCGATGCGGATCCGGATGGCCGCCCGACACGAACGGCGACGTCGGCCCGAGCCACTACGTCGAGGCGGTGAACCAGTCGTACGCGATCTACGACAAGGCCGGCACCCTCCTCGCATCCTTCAGCGAGAACGCCCTCTTCAGCGGCTCCGGCGCCAACCCCTGCAACGGGAACTCGCGCGGCGACCCGATCGTCGTGTACGACCCGCTGGCCGACCGGTGGATCCTCAGCCACTTCGCCTTCCCCAGCAGCTTCGGCCAGCCGATCGCGCCGTACTACCAGTGCATCGCGGCGAGCAAGACCGGCGATCCGGTGTCGGGCGGCTGGTGGCTCTACGCGATCCGGACGGACATCGGCGGGCCGGGCGCGCCGCCCGTGGGCACCCTCAACGACTACCCCAAGTTCGGGACCTGGACCGACTGCCTCTACTTCGCCGCGAATGGGTTCCTGAACGCGCAGGCGTTCAACGGGTCCGAGTTCGCTTCCTTCAACCGCGGCGACCTGTACAGCGGGGCCACCCTGCGCTGGGGGATCGGGTTCCTCCCGTGGCCGGGTCCCGCACCCGCGTTCACGATGATCCCGGGCAACATCGGCGGATCGGCGGCCCGCAACACGCCGCCCCCCGGCACCCGGGACTTCTTCGTCTCCGAGTCGGTCACCGGCTACGGGTACGAGGTGCGCCAGTTCACGCCCGCCGCGGACTGCGGCGGTGGCGGCACCCTGGGCGCCGCCACCATGGTGAGCCAGACGCCCTACGTCTCCCCGCCCGCACGGGTCGCGCAGCCCGGCACCCTTCGCACGCTCGATTCGCTCGGAGCGCGGCTCATGCAGAAGGTGCAGTACCGGAAGGTCGGCTCGACCGAGTCGCTCTGGGCGACGCTCACCGTGGGAACGCCCTCCGCCTCGACGGCGAGCCCGCAGTGGGCCCAGATCGACGTCACCGGCGGCGTCGTCGCGACGGCGCCGGTGCAGGAGGGGATCCACGCCCCTGACACGACGCTCAACCGCTGGATGGGCAGCATCGCCGCGGACGGGGACGGCAACGCAGCCCTCGGGTACAGCACCGCGAGCGGGATGGCCCCCGACTACCCGAGCATCGCGTACGCCGGGCGCCTCGCGAGCGACCCGCTCGGGACGTTGCCGCGGACCGAGGTCCAGCTCGTCGCCGGTCAGGGGTCGCAGACCAACAACTGCGGCTCGGGCGCCTGCTACCGCTGGGGCGACTACACGGCGATGTCCGTGGACCCCGTCGACGACTGCACGTTCTGGTACACGAACCAGTACTACGACAGTCAGGCGAACGGCACCATCGGGAACTGGCAGACCCGCATCGGCTCGTTCCGGTTCCCGACGTGCGCGAGTGCGGCCCCCGCCACCGAGGTCCAGGTAGAGACCGCGCCCGACGGCTCGGGCACCGTCGTACCCGCCCAGGGCGTCGCCGCGGGCAGCTCGATCACCGTCTACGCGGTCAGCCGCGACGCCTCGGGCGGTTTCGTCGCCAACGTGCCCGCGTTCTGGTCGCTCGTCGAGAGGACCGGCGGCGTCGTCCGGAGCGACCTCGTCGGCTCGGCCACGCGGACCACCGGCACGAGCGCGGTCTTCACCGGCCACCTCGCCGGGACCGCGACGATCCGTGCGGTGAGCGGCGACCTGACGGCGGGGGACTCCGGCCTCATCACCGTCACGGAACCGAGCGCGACCCAGGTCCGGGTCGAGACCGCGGCCGACGGCTCGGGTTCCGTCGTGCCCGCCCGGAGCCTCGCCCCGGGCGACGAGATCGCCGTCTACGCGATCAGCCGCGACGCGTCCGGCACTCTCATCGCGAACGTGACCGCCACCTGGTCGCTCATCGGCACGACGGGCGGCGTCGTCCGGAGCGACCTCGTGGGCTCGGACACGAGGACCACCGGCACGAGCGCGGTCTTCACCGGGCACTTCGCCGGGACCGCGACGATCCGCGCCGAGAGCGGCACGCTCGCCCCGACCGACTCCGGCCTCATCACCGTCACGGACTTCCCGTACCCGAGCCCGCCCCAGTCCCCGCGGTCCGGCCCGACACGGAACCCGGTCCCCGCGGCGCAGATCACGCTGACCGCGGCGCCCGCTCCGATCGACCTCGGCGCGTCGACCACCGTGACGCTCCGGTTCGCCACGCTGGGCGCCGACCGCCAGGTCGAGATCCAGGCGCGCGACGCCGTCACCGGCGTCTTCTCAGCGCTCGCGACCGTCACCACCGACTCGGCCGGCCGCGCTGTCTATCCGACCGGCAGCCTCACGTACACGACGACGTTCCGGGCGGTCTTCGCCGGGGCACCGGACCTCTCCGCCGGGACGAGCGACGCTGCCGTCGTCGGCGTGCGCCGCTCCGTCACGATGAGCCCGAGCTACGCCGGCTACAGGACGGTCGCCAGGGGGACCAGGCTCACCTACGGCACGAGGGTCGGCCCGCTCAACGGGATCGCCGTCCCGCGCGGCACGTTCCAGGTCTACAGGCTCATCGACGGTGAGTGGGTCTTCCAGACCTCCGCCACGTTCGCGACGGACAGCGCCGGCACCGCGTCGTTCAGCTGGACGTGGAGCCGCTCGGGCGACTGGTACGTCCGCTGGCGTGCCAACTCCGACGCTTTCAACACGGCCGCCTTCTCGCCGATCGCGAAGGTGACCGTCCCGTAGCGGTCGACCCGCAGGGGCCACGCGGCTCCGGGTCGGATCGTGGGAGTGCGCCGCCGTCGGCGCGGCATCGTCCACGCGCCGCACCCCGGGCCGGCCCCGGTGGCCCGCTGTCCGCCGCCTCAGCCGGCCGCGCGCGCCGCCCGGACCCAGCCGAGGTACTCGCGCACCCGGGCCGTCATCGCTGGCACGTCTCCCGCCTCGATGAGCGCCGGCGGCAGGAGATGCGGCCCGACGCCGAGGGCAGCCGATCCCGCAGAGATCCACCGGCGGGTAGCCTCCTCGGTCGCCTCCACGTTCGTCGGCATGACGCGGCTTGACGGGCTCGGTCCGTGGAGGCCGCGGATGAACGCCGGGCCGTCGATGGCTGCAGCCGGGAAGAGCTTGACGATCTCGCAGCCGAGCTCTTCGGCCGCCGCGATCTCGGTCGCCGTCCCGCATCCGGGCATGTAGGCGACCCGTCGACGGTTGCAGAGGCGCGCCACCTCCTCGCTGAAGGACTGGCCCACGATGAACCGGGCACCGGCCGCGATGAACATGGCCGCGGTGGGGGCGTCGATGATCGTCCCCGCGCCCACCAGCACAGCGGGCGCCTCGGCGGCCGCGCGCCGTGCGAGGTCGACGAACGTCGAGTACGCGAAGTCGCCGCGGTTCGTGAACTCGACGACGCGCGATCCGGCGTCCCGGCAGGCGGCGACGACGGAGAAGGCCGCGTCCGGGTCGGGGGCCGAGAACGTCGGGACCGCACCGTCCTCGAGGATCGTCCCGAGGACGGTGAGCCGATCGACCCAGGGCATCGTGCGTGTCTCCTGCGGTGGGTTGTGGGGCCATGATGACCGGTCGTGACCCGGCTTGCGCCCGGCGGGCCCCGCATCCGCGGAGAGCCGAGGGCGGTCATCGACGGCCCGATGACGGGCGTCGGCAGGCCGTTCGGCGCCGTCGCCTCGAAACGGGCGCCGCGAGTAGACTCCCCGAGAAGCGGCGCCTCCCTCTCCTGGTGAGGCGTGCCGTCGGTGCGCCCGGGGGGAGTGGTGCCAAATACGACCGGTGAGACGCGCGACGCGGACAGCCCTGAAGCGTCGCCCGCGAGCGAGGCCGCGCGGGACGCGACCTCCGAGGTATGGCAGCGGGATGCTGCCGCCGCGCCGGCCGGGCTGCCCATGGCCGCCGACCTGCATCGGCAGGCGGAGGAGCGGCTGGACGCGCTTTCCGCCGCCACCCTCGCGCCCGAGCCCGAGGACCTCGCGGTCGTCGTCCACCAGCTGCGCGTGAGCCGGATCGAGCTCGAGATCCAGAACGATGAGCTCCTCTGCGCCTACCGGGAGCTCGAGGCGCAGCGCGAGAGGTATTTCGAGATCTTCGACCTGGCGCCCGTGGGCTACCTCTCCCTGGACGACAGCAGCACCATCCACGACGCGAACATGACCGCCGGTCGCTTGCTCGGCGTGGAGCCGCAGCGGCTGGTCGGGCGGCCGTTCAGCGCCATCATGTCCGCCGCCGATTCCGACGCCTTGTACCTGCACCTGCGGTCACTCGGGCGGACCGGGTCGCCGCAGACCTGTGTGCTGCGCCTAAGCCGGGTCGGCGCCGAGCCCTTCTGGGCGCACCTCAGATCGCGGCCGCCCCTTGCCACCGACGGCGAGCCGCCCCTCTATCACGTGACGTTCACCGACGCCCAGGAGAGGATCACGGCGCAGGACGCGCTGCGGGAGAGCGAGGCGCTCTACCGGTCCATCCTCGGCGCCTCCCCCGACGTCATCGCGGTCGCGGATCTCGACGGCCGCGTCCGCATCGCATCCCCGGCGGCCGTGACGATGTTCGGGTACGAACGGGCAGCGCAGATCGTCGGCCGTTCGGTCACCGAGTTCATGGTCCCCGACGATCGGGAGCGCGCGATGGCGGACGTCGCGCGCATGCTCGGGGAGGGCTACCGGAGAGCGGGCGAGTACCGCGGGCTGCGCGCCGACGGGAGCACCTTCCCCGTCGAGGTGACCGGCGAGCTCATCCGCGACGCGGACGAGCAGCCCACCGGCATCGTCTTCGTCGTCCGTGACATCACCGAGCGCAGGCAGGCGGAGGAGGCGCTGCGGGAGAGCGAGGCCGAGCTCGCCGAGGCCCAGCGGATGTCGCACGTGGGCAGTCTGACTTGGGATCCCGCGGCCGACGTCTTCGAGTGGTCCGACGAGCTCTTCCGGATCTTCGGGCTCGAGCCGGGCGGCAGACCGCCGTCGCTCGAGGAGCAGGCACGCTTCTTCGACGCGGAGATGTTCGCGAGGGCACGTGGATCGATCGCCGGGACGATCGAGACGGGCGAGCCGTTCGAGATCGCGCTGGACATCCGCCGGGCCGATGGCGCGATCCGCCATGTCGTCGCGCGCGGAGAGCGGGCGTTCGGTCCGGACGGCACGATCGTCGGGCTGCGCGGCTCGTTCGTCGACGTCACCGAGCTGCGCGAGGCGCAGGCGCGGCTCGACCAGGCGCAGCGCGCGGAGATGGTCGGTCGTCTCGCCGGCGGCGTCGCGCACGACTTCAACAACGTGCTCGCGGTGATCAACGGGT
>JBAWVU010000172.1:0-6044 GCA_037147135.1 Chloroflexota bacterium | reverse complement strand
GACCGGGACAGTCCTGGCTGCGACGAGCAAGCCACACATCACGCCGCCTCCGACGACCACGACCGGTGGCGATGAGGGTCCCGGTGGAGGCTTCGGCCTTGGGATCGCCCTCACGCTGCTGGCCAGCGCCGCCGCCGTCCTCCTCCTTGTGAGGCCGAAGCGCGCACGCCGGTAGGGTCCCGGGCGGGCTGGCCGCCCGGCACCTGAGGCATGACGAGGCCCGGACCGGAAGTTCGGGCCTCGTCGCATGTCCGGGCCGGGAAGCGGATGCGTGGCCCGAGCGGCCGACCCCCGACCCCCGGTCGGGCGGGGAGGCGTCAGCCTTCCGCGAGCTCGGTGAGGCCACCCCCGATGAGCTCGAAGACGCGGTCGTCGATCGGCTCGTCGGCTCCCTCGGCCTCCGCCGCCACGAAGGCTCGGAAGTCGTCCGCGAATGCCGGGTCGTCCGGGGCGAGCGCTCCCGCCACGAGCAAGTGGCGCGAGGGGATCGCGACGAGCACGCGCATGTCCCTGCCGAGCTCGCGCTCGAGGAAGACGCACACGTCGACGAGGAGGATGCGCGCGGCATCCCACCGCTCACCGGAGTCGGACACCAGCAGGCGTCGGGACCCGGAGACCTCCTCCTCCCATGGCGTGGAGTTGCTCCACGTCGCGAGGTTGGCGAACGCGGTCGAGAGGACTTCTGCCGGCTCGATCTCCCACGAGACGAGGTGCGCGAAGTTCACGAGCGCGTCGTAGCCCTCCGCGGGGATGGCCACGGCGATCGGGATGCCGAGCGGGCCGGGCCAATGCAGCGTGAGGCCGCCCACCGCGCCCCGCGAGAGGAGGAGCGCGGCACGGTCGAGGCCGGCGGCGTCCACGCCTGCTGCCCCGAGCGGCTGGAGGATGGGCATGACGACCGGCGCGGCGGCGCTCCAGTCCAGCTCGGAAGACCGTGCGCGAGTCATCAGCGTCCCTTCCATGCGGGCGACCGCTTCTCGAGGAATGCCGTCATCCCCTCGGCCTTGTCCTCGGTCCCGAACAGCTGGTAGAAGGCCCGTCTCTCGGCGCGGAGCCCGTCGGACAGCGCGACCTCGTCGGCCCGCGTCACCGCGTGCTTCGCGGCCCGAACGGCGAGCGGTGGCATGGCCGCGATGGTCGCCGCGAGCTCGAGCGCCGCGTCAAGCGTCTCGGCGGCGGGCACGACGCGGGTCACGAGGCCCATCGCCGCCGCCTCGTGCGCATCGAACGTCCGGCCGGTGAGGATGAGCTCCATCGCGCGCGCCTTCCCGACGGCGCGGGTGAGTCGCTGCGTCGCGCCGGCGCCCGGCATGATGCCGAGCCTGATCTCGGGCTGCCCGAAGCGCGCATCGTCCCCCGCCACGATCATGTCGCAGCTCATCGCGAGCTCGGCGCCGCCCCCGAGCGCATAGCCGCGGACCGCCGCGATCGTGGGCATCGGCAGGCGCGCGAGCGCATCCCAGTCATCGAATCGCCCGCCGGCCTCGAGACCCGCCGCATCCTCGCCCGCCATCTCGCCGATGTCGCCGCCCGCCGCGAACGCCCGCGTCCCCGCCCCGGTGACGACGACGACGCGACATGCAGGGTCGTCCCCGAGGCGCCGGCACGCCTCGGCGAGCTCGCGGAGGAGCGCGGCGTCCAGGGTGTTCATCGTCGCGCGGCGGTCGAGGGTCACGAGCGCGACACCGTCGACCGGGTCGCCCTCGCTGTCCGCGCGCGGACGCCGAGCGGGGAGCTCGACGCGGACGAGCGGGCGATCGTCGGTCACGGGGTGCCTCGGGAGCTGGGCCGCCGGCGGCTGGCACGACCAGTATCGTCCGCGGCGAGCTCCCCGCAAGCCCCCGCGGACCATCGGGGGCCGGCGAGAGCGGGGTGGTCGCGCGGGATCCGCCCTGCGCTAAACTGGCGCGCGATGTCCCGGGTCCCGGCCCGCTGGTCGGGCGTCGCCGTCGGGGGAGGACACGATGTCGCAAGGACCGCGGAGTCGCGAGGAGATCATCCGCGAGGACGTCCGGGAGCTCCACCGGATGGGCTACGCCCAGGAGCTCTTCCGGTCGATGGGCGGCTTTTCCAACTTCGCGATCTCGTTCTCGATCATCTCGATCCTCACCGGGGCCGTCATCCTCTACAACTACGGCCTCGCGCTCGCGGGACCGGCCGCCAGCGGGATCGGCTGGCCGCTCGTCACCGTGTTCACGATCCTCATCGCGGCGGCGATGGCCGAGATCGCGTCCGCCTACCCCACCGCCGGGGGCCTCTACTACTGGGCCAGCCGCCTCCGCAACAAGGACTGGGGCTGGTGGGTGGCGTGGCTCAACCTCGGCGGCCAGGTCTCGATCGTCGCGGGGATCGACTACGCGGCGGCGATCTACCTCGGCGTGACGATCCTCGACCCGCTCTTCGGGATCGACCCCAACGTCGAGACGCTCGGGGTGCTCAACTCGATCTGGATCTGCGGCGTGCTCATGATCGTCCAGGTCATCTTCAACATCGCCGGCACCCGGATCGTCGCCTTCCTCAACGACCTCTCCGTCTACTGGCACATCGGGTTCGTCATCGCGATCGCCGTCGGCCTGTTCGCCCTCGGCACGGTACCCACGCACTCCCTCGACTTCCTCTTCCAGGTCGCGCCGGGCGGCTCCGTGCCGGGTGCGACCCCCGACGCCGCCCCGATCCCCGTCCAGGCCGTCGTGCCGCTCGGGATGTTCGGGGCGTTCATGCTCGGCCTGTTGCAGGCCCAGTGGACGTACACCGGCTACGACGCATCGGCCCACGTCGCCGAGGAGACCGTCAACGCGAAGCTCGCCTCCGGCTGGGGCGTCTTCCTCTCCGTCGCCGTCTCCGCGATCTTCGGCTTCATCCTCCTCGCGGCAGTCACGCTCAAGATGACGAGCGTCGACGACGTCCTCACGAACGCGCCGGGCGGCTACGGGGTGGCGTACATCCTCTACCAGAACCTCGGCAGCAGCCTCACGAGCCTCGGGGGGATCCTCGCCGCGGGGATCGCCGTCGCGATGTCCCTGTGCGGGTTCTCGTCGATCGCGTCGGCGTCGCGGATGCTCTTCGCGTTCAGCCGGGACGACGGGGTCCCGTTCAGCCGCTGGCTCAAGAGGATCTCGCACCGGTATCGGACGCCGGCGAACGCGATCGTCGCGATCACCGCCCTCTCCTGGCTCCTCATCGCGGGCGTCTACGTCCTCGTGAAGGCGATCGGCGGCGATCCGTTCTTCATCATCGCCGGCATCACCGGCGTGAGCACGGTCCTCCTCTACTGGGCTTACGGGCTGTGCATCCTCCTCGGGATGATCGGAGACCAGTCGTGGCGGACAGAGCGCGTCTGGTCGCTCGGCCGTCTCAGCCGCCCCGTCGCGATCGTCGCGGTGCTCTGGGTCGCGGTCCTCACGCCACTCTTCCTCTGGCCGCTCGCGGTCTACAACCCGGCTGCTCTCCCGACCGTCCTCGTGTTCCTCGGCTTCCTCCTCGTCTACTACATCGCCTGGGGACGGCGGCGCTTCAGGGGACCGCACGCGCAGGGCGGCGAGCGAGAGCTCACCGAGATCGAGATGGAGTTCGAGAGCGAGGCGACCCGGCTCGCGCACCAGCCCGCCTGACTGCCGGGGCTCACTGGCGCGACACGGCGCGCCGGCGCGACATGAACGACCGCGGTGCGCGACACTGCTCCTGCGGGACCACGAGCCGGTCCCGGGACCGAGCGACGACGGAGAGAGACCGATGACGAACGGATCGACCGGCGGGACGCACGAGACGCACAACGCCGCCCACACCCCCCGGGACCCCCAGCTCAACCAGCTCGAGCAGTGGGTGCGCGAAGGCTCGATCGAGACGCTCATGGTCGGGTTCGCAGACATGCAAGGCCGGCTCATGGGCAAGCGCGTCACGGCGAACGCGCTCCTCGCCGGCGTCATCGACCACGGGATCCATTTCTGCACGTACCTCCTCGGCACGGACATGGAGATGAACACGCCGGACGGGTACAAGCTCATGAACTGGGAGACCGGGTACGGCGACTGGATCGCCGACCCGATCTGGTCGACCCTCCGGGTCCTCCCGTGGCTCGACAAGACCGCCTTCGTCCTCGGCGAGGCGATCGACGGCGAGACGGGCGAGGAGATCCCCATCGCCCCGCGGTCGATCCTCAAGCGGCAGACGGAGGCCGCGACGGCGGCCGGCTTCCAGGTGAAGGCCGGGTCGGAGTTCGAGTACTACCTGCTCCAGGACCAGTGGGAGGATCTCCACCGGCGGGGCTGGCCGGTCCCGGAGACGGTTGGCTACTACAACGAGGACTACCACCTGCTCCAGGCGACGAAGGCGGAGCCGTTCCACGGCAAGCTCCGGAGCCTCATGACGCAGGCCCGCATCCCGATCGAGTTCAGCAAGGGCGAGGCGGCGCCCGGCCAGCACGAGGTGAACATCCGGTACGACGAGGTCCTCGAGTCGGCGGACCGGAGCGTCATCTTCAAGCACGGCGCCAAGGAGATCGCCTACCTCAACGGCTACGGCATCACGTTCATGGCGAAGCCGGACCATCGGTGGACCGGGTCATCCGGGCACCTCCACATGAGCCTCTGGAGCGCCGACGGGAGGACCCCCCTGTTCCACGACCCGGCCGGGTCGCCATACGGGATGTCGCAGCACATGCGCTGGTTCCTCGGCGGGATGATGAAGCTC
Organism: Chloroflexota bacterium; assembly: GCA_037147135.1. Taxonomy (GTDB): domain Bacteria; phylum Chloroflexota; class Limnocylindria; order Limnocylindrales; family CSP1-4; genus CAIYQJ01. Next base: position 1,355 of record JBAWVU010000172.1, on the reverse strand, counting down.
TCGCGCGAGCTCGCGATCTTCCTCGCGCCGAACATCAACAGCTACAAGCGCTTCGCGTCGCTATCGTGGGCGCCGGTGAACGTCGTCTGGGGACGCGACAACCGGACGACCGGCTTCCGCATCGTCGGCTCGGGGCCGATGCTCCACCTGGAGAACCGGTTCCCCGGCGCGGACATGAACGCCTACCTGACGTACGCGGCGGCCGTCGGCGCGGGGCTGTGGGGGATCCGGCACCAGGTCGACATGCCGGACGAGTACAAGGGCAACGGGTACGTCGCGACCGGCTGCGACCGGATGCCGCGCGCCCTCTACGAGGCGATCGACGAGCTCGGGCGATCCGAGGCAGCCGTCGAGATCTTCGGGCAGGACGTGGTCGACCACTACATGAACATGGCCCGCATCGAGCAGGCGGCGTACGACCAGGTCGTCACGGCCTGGGAGCGCGAGCGGTATCTCGAGCGCGCCTGACCCGGCGCCAGGGCCGTCGCCCACGGCGGCCCTGGTCCGAGCGAGGCGGCCCCGTGTCGCGCGCGGACCGGCGAGTCGAGCGAGGGGGTGGATGCGATGAGTGAGCGACGCGACGACGGCGGCATGCCACGGGGCCCGTGGCGGCACGTGAGCGGTCGCCTCTCGCCAGCGCAGCGGACCCTCATCATCGTGGGCGTCGTCCTCGTGGCGTCGCTCATCGTGTTCCGGTTCGTGTCACCGTCGCTCGTGGACTACCGGAGCACGAAGGCCGGTGACTGCCTCGCCGCGGACTCCGTCATCGTCACCGCCAACGTCGCCGGCCAGGTCCGCACCGTCTCGGGCAACCCGGTGGCGGAGACCACGGGCTGCGATCGCCAGCACGTGCAGGAGGTCATGGGACTCCCCACGCTCGCCGGAGACAGGGGGACGCCTTACCCCGTGGACGCAGTGGCGGTCGCCGCGACGGAAGCCTGTACTGAGCTCTTCGCGACGTACATCGGGCGCCCGCTCGAGGGGTCGTCGCTCGCGGTGACGGCGTACTACCCCGAGCGCGCCGAGTGGGAGGAGCAGAACTCCAGGACGGTCGTGTGCGTCGTCGTCGACCCGGTCACGAGGACCGTCATCGGCTCGCTCAGGGGATCGGCCCGGTAGCGGGCATGGCCGGCGGCGGCTCCGGCTCGGGCTCGGGCTCGGGCTCCGGCTCGGGCTCGGGCTCGGGCTCGGGCTCGGGCTCGGGCGGCAGCATCCGGGGCCGCGTGGCGGAGTGGAGCGTGACGATCCCGCCGCTCAACGCGACCCACCGGACGTCGTCGAGCCCCGCGTCGCGCATGATCGCCGCGATCCGCTCCGGGCCGGGATACCCGCGGGTGCTCTGCACGAGGTAGCCG
>JBAWVU010000171.1:0-6053 GCA_037147135.1 Chloroflexota bacterium | reverse complement strand
GATCACGTTCGCCGACGAAGAGACCGTCCGCGAACGAGTCGCGGCGGCCGGCGAGCCCGACTGGCTCCTCGCGGACCGCCTCACGGCGCTCGCGCGTGCCGCGGACCTCCCGGTCGAGACGAACCGCCTCTACACGCTCTACGTGGACCTGCGCAACGCCGACCTCGCGTCCGTCCGGCCGTACCTCGCACCGGCGGCCACGGTCGCGCCCGGCGGCGACGCGGCGGCGGGCCTCCCGGACGGTGCCGACGGCCTCATCGAGCTGCGCGAGGACGCGGTCCCGGTCTGCGTCCTGTCCGATGCGGCCCGCGCGGCCGGCGTCCGCCTGGAGCCGCTCGCGGCGCTCGCACGGCGCGACGCGGACCGCTTCCGCGCGGTCGTCGAGGGCAGCGGGGTCCTCCCCGACGAGGAGAAGCTCGCGCAGCTCGTCCGCTCGCTCTGGACCTCGGGGATCCACCTCGACGTCCCGGCCGGCGTCGTCCTCGACCGGCCGATCGTCATGCGCACGAGTGCCGGCGTTCCCGGCCGTGCGGTCATCTCGCGCACCATCGTCACGCTCGGAGCCGGTGCCCGAACAGCGATCGTCGAGGACCTCGAGCCGTCGGGCCCCGAGATCGGGTGTGCGGCAGGGGAGCCGGTGCCCCAGGCGCTCCACCTCGCGACCACCGAGGTCCGCCTCGGCCCCGACGCCGATCTCACCTTCGCGAGCCTCCAGGACTTCACGACCGGGACGGTCGCGTTCCAGACACGCTGCTCGGAGCTCGGCGACCGCGCGACGCTCCGCTGGGCGCTCGCCCAAATCGGGGGCCGCGTCGCGAAGAGCCGCGTGGACAACCACCTCCTCGGCGATGGCTCGTCGGTCGAGCAGGTTGAGATCGTCTTCGGGTCGGAGGACCAGCTGTTCGACCTCACCTCGTACACGCGCCACACCGGGAGGGACACCACCGGGAACCTCCTGAGCAAGGCCGCGATGCTCGACCGGTCGCGGGCGTACATCAAGGGCCTCACGTCGATCGAGAGATCGGCGCACGGGACCGACAGCTTCCTCGGCGAGTTCGGGATGCTCCTCTCGAAGGAATCGCGATCGGTGACGATCCCGAGCCTCGAGATCGACCAGCCCGACTGCCGGCGGGCGGGGCACGCGAGCTCCGTCGGGCCGATCGACGTGAACCAGCTCTTCTACCTCGAGAGCCGCGGCATCGACCCGGACGCCGCGCGGAAGTTCATCGTCCTCGGCTTCCTCGAGCCGGTCGTGGCCCGGATCCCCCGGGAAGAGGAGCGCGAGCGCCTGCGCGACGTCCTCGAGGAGAAGTGGGCGGCGGCGAACCCGGCCGTCGTGGCCGGATGACGGAAGCGGGGACGGCCGACCAGGGCGCCGCCGACGGAACCGAGGCCGGCGCGCCCCATCCGACCGAGGCCGGTCCCGACGGAGGGGGCTCGACCCGGCGCGTCGACCTCCTCGGCGCCGACGAGGTGCCCTCAGGGACGATGGCGATGGGCTGGGTGGACGGCGTGGAGCCCGTCCTCGTCGTGAACGTCGCCGGCGAGTACCGCGCGGTCCAGGGGATCTGCTCCCACGAGTACTTCGAGCTCGACAAGGGGTTCATCACCGGGCGGAGCGTGACCTGCGCGCTCCATCTCTCGCGGTTCGACCTCTGGTCCGGCGACCCCCTGGACCCGCCGGCGGACGAGCCGCTCGCGGTCTACCCCGTCTCCGTCGAGGATGGTCGGATCGTCATCGACTACCCGGGGTAGCTCCTCCAGCGGGCATGTCAACGATCGTAATGCCTGCTGCAGGTGAGCATCCGCTTCCGCCCGCCCGGGAGCCGCTCGAAGGTCACTCTGAGCGAGTCCGACGCGGAGGCCGACCACGAGCCCTCGCGATCGCCGTGGAGCTGGTGGACCCGCAACGACGGGTGGCGCTCGTTCTCGTCCAGCAGCCGAAGAGTCCTGAGGATCGCCGATCGGTCGGCCGGGCCGAGATCCCGACCCGCGAAGTCCTCGAGGAACATGGCGGTGATGTCGAGTGTCCGGTACGCGTTCACCCGGGCCCGGACTCGGCCCGCTGCCGCTCAGCCTCCGCCGCCTCGGCGAAAGCGATCAGGTCCTCCTCGGACAGCGACCAGACGCGGCCCTCCCGCGCATCCGCGTGCGCCTGGGCGAGTCGCGCCCGGTGCTCGGCCGTGTAGGCCCACGCGTCCTCGCGCCGAAGCGCCAGCACCGGCCGGAGGATCAGCTCGTCCTTCTCGACGTCCACCTCGACCTCGAAGTCCGTCTCGCCATCGATGCCGAGCGCCCGCCGTGCATCCGACGGCAGCGTGAGGCGCCCGTTCGGGCTCATCGAGATCGTGCGCGCCATCGGTCACCTCGCGATCATCGCGGCCCCGGTGCCGCAGTGCCAGTATGACACAGTGGCGAAGTGGCAGATCGCGGAGCAGCAGCCGCGTGCCCGGTCAGAGCAGCGGCGAGATCCTGTCCATCGCAGCGTCCCAGAGCTTCTGCCGTGGCTCCGTCTCGACGGTCACGGGCGTCGCGACCTCGGCGAATCGGTCCACGATGAGGGTGCTCACGGCCTGCGCGACCGCCGCGTCGTCGAACAGGAGGTCGAGCTCCCAGTTGCGGTAGAGGCTGAGCGCGTCGAGGTTGCAGCCGCCGACGAGCGCCCGGTCGTCGGTGACGACGACCTTCGCGTGCGCCATGTCCGGGTGCGCGAGGATGCGGACCCCCGCGTCGAGGAGCCGCGGATAGTTGTGCCGGAACGCCGCCGCAGGGAACGGCGGGGTGGGCTTGCCGGGAACGACGATCCGGACCGCGACGCCGCGGCGCGCCGCGGCGACGAGCTTCTCGATGATCGAGTGGTCGGAGACGTACGGGTTGACGATGTCCACCCTGCGCTCGGCCGCGTCGATGCCCATCTCGATGGCGTCGCTGATGGGGTAGTGGCCGGTCCCCGGCACATTGGTGAGGATCGTCGTGGGGACGCCGTGCTTCGGCTTCGGCAGCGTCGGGAAGAGGCGCGCGAGCTCCGCCGGGTCGGTCGGCACCGTGCCGCCCTGGTGGCGGTACCCGGCCACGAAGAGCGCCTGGAGCTGCGTGACGACCGGTCCCTCGACCCGGACCATCACGTCGTAGAAGCGCTCGTCGTTGAAGTGGTCCTCGATCCCGGTGCCGCCGACGAACGCGACCCGGCCGTCCACGATGAGCATCTTCCGGTGGTCGAAGGCGCCGATGTCTTCGATCGGCCATGCGATCCGCCCGCCGCCCCCGAGCGGCCCCGTGACGTCCGGCATCATCCCGCGGTTCATGACCACCGGGATCCCCGCCGCGACGATCTCCCGGTACAGCTGCTTCGACTGGCCGCGGACCTCGCTCCCGATCGCGTCGATGGCGAGCCGGACATCGATGCCCGCCTCCTGGCGCTCGACAAGGGCCGCCTTGAACTCCTCGCCGACCTCGCCCGGCTTGAAGCCGTACATGAGGAGGCTCACGCTCGAGGTCGCGCCGCGGATCTCCTGGAGCATCCGGGGGAAGTACGCGGTGCCGTGGAGGAGCGGCTCCACGTTGAAGCTCATCGCCGTCGCGAACGGGGTCGCGGACGCAGCCTTAGGGACGCGCGGCGCGGCTGCGAGGGCGGCCGCGAAGTCGAGCGATCCTGCGGGCGTGATGGCGTCCCCGGGGAGCGGGAACGCGGGGACGCGGGTGGGCGGCAGGGCTCGCTTGACGACGACCGTGCCGACCGCGGCTGCGGCGCCCACGGCCCCGATCCCGATGATCCTTCGGATGCCCATGGGGTGCTCCTTCTTGTGGGTCCGCTCCGTTTCGCCCCACGGTACCGGAAAGGGTGGACGCGGCTCCGGAGCTCCGCAGTCGACTCCGGGCAGGATACGACGACGCGGTCGCGCGGTGGCGCGGCTGCGCCCCGAGGAGCCGGGACCTCACGAAACCGGGAGCTGGACCGGAACCGTCGACGCGGTCGACGGGACGCCCGTCCTCGCCGGCTCACTCTAGCGAAGCGCTGGCGACTCCTCGTCGGCGTCGTCGGCGTCGCTGTCGGTCGTCCGCGCGGACAGCACGAGCACGAGCCCGCCGCCCGCGACGAGCACGAGGGCGGCGAGCCACCAGAAGTACTCGCTCAGCATGGCCGCGGCCGTTCGGTCGATGTCATGCGGGGAGCATATGACGGCGGCCTCCCGGTCCGCTGTCCGTCCGCTGCGCGGCCGCCGGGGCCGAGCCGGCTGCGGCGGTACACTCCGCCGGATGATCGACTTCATGCCCGGCCCGATCGCGTTCTCGCTCGGGCCACTCACGATCTTCTGGTATGGGGTCTGCTACGCGCTGGGGCTCGTCGCGGTCTGGCTCGTCATGTCCACCGAGGCTCGACGGCACGGGCTCGACCTCGGGACGCTCGCGAACGGGATGATCATCGTCGCGATCGCGGCCCTCATCGGCGGGCGCCTCTACCACGTCATCGACCAGTGGCAGCTCTACGCCGGGAACCCGATGAGCATCGTCCTGCCCCCGTACAGCGGCCTGGGAGCGCCGGGCGGGCTCCTCCTCGGCACGCTGGCGGGCGTCCTGTACGCCCGGTACAAGCGGCAGTCCGTCGCGTTGTGGGCGGACGTCGGCGCACTCGGCATCCTCGCGATGCAGGCGGTCGCCCGGTGGGGGAACTTCTTCAACCAGGAGCTCTACGGTCCGCCGACGAACCTCCCATGGGGGATCGCGATCGACTGCGCGCACCGGACCCCGGAGTACCCCTGCAGCGCCGCCGAGCTGCTGACCGGATCGACCACGCACTTCCACCCGCTCTTCCTCTACGAATCGGTCTCCGGGATCATCGGGCTCATCGTCCTCATCTGGATCGCACGGCGGTTCCCCTCGAAGCTCATCCCCGGCGACATCGCGCTCCTCGTCTTCACGTGGTACGCCGCGACCCGGTTCTTCCTCGAGCCGCTCCGGTCCAACAACTGGACGTTCTTCGGCGTCCCGACCGCCTCCATCCTCATGGCGGCGATCATGGCTGTTTGTGTGGGGCTCATCGTCGTGCGCCACGCGCGCCGTCGCGGCGCGGCAGGGGAGGTCGCCATGGAGCCCGATGGCGACGGAGGAACGGCCGCGACGGCCGAGGAGCCGGCAGAGGACGCGGTGCCGAAGGCGGGCGAGCAAGCAGACGTGCCGGTGCCGATCCCCGACGATGCGGCGGACGCGATGCCGGCAGCCGACGATGTGGCGGACCGGATGCCGGCGTCCGCGCCCTGACCGATCCGCTCCGTACAATCCACCGCGGGACAGCAGCCCGCGCACAACCCCGCTGCACGACGAGGAGGAGATCACCGTGAGCCGCCAGCGACGCCGTCGCGTCACCGTCATCGGCGCAGGCAACGTCGGGTCGACGACCGCCCAGCGGATCATCGAGACCGGCCTCGCCGACGTCATGCTCGTCGACATCGTCGAGGGCCTCCCGCAGGGGAAGGCGCTCGACCTCGCCGAGGCCGCCCCGGTCATCGGGTACGACGTCCACGTCGGCGGGACGAACGACTATGCCGACACTGCGGGGTCGCGGATCATCGTCGTCACGTCGGGGCTCGCGCGCCAGCCGGGGATGAGCCGCGATGACCTCCTCGCGAAGAACGCCGGTATCGTCGCCTCCGTCGTGAAGCAGGCGACGGAGGTCTCCCCCGAGGCGATCGTCATCGTCGTGACGAACCCGCTCGACGCGATGTGCCACATCGCGATGAAGGCGTCCGGGTTCCCGCGCGAGCGCGTCATCGGCATGGCCGGCGTGCTCGACTCCGCGCGGTTCCGGTACTTCATCGCCGACGAGCTCGATGTCTCGGTCCGCGACGTCCGCGCCTTCGTGCTCGGCGGCCACGGCGACGCGATGGTCCCGCTCCCGCGCCACTCGACCGTCGGCGGCATCCCGATCACGGAGCTCATGACCCCGGAGCGGATCGAGGCGGTCGTGGACCGGACCCGCAACGGCGGGGCGGAGGTCGTCTCGCTCCTCAAGTCCGGGAGCGCGTTCTACGCGCCGGCAGCATCCATCGTCGAGA
>JBAWVU010000170.1:0-6064 GCA_037147135.1 Chloroflexota bacterium | reverse complement strand
TCCCCCACCCGCTCGCCCACCTGCCGGCCTGCACGACGTGCCACGCGCCGGGCGGCCTCAAGCCGGTCCCGGGCGGGCACGTCCAGGGCGCCGATGCCGTGTGCAGGAGCTGCCACTTCGAGAGGTCGCAGGGCGCAGCTCCATCCGAAGCAGCTCCATCCGAAGAGGAGGCGGCGCCGTGACCGTCTCTCGCCGTCGTCTCCTCGGATCCGGCCTGGCCGTCCTGGCCGGTCTCCTCGGGTCGCGCGCGATCGCGCTCGGCGCGCCCGCCGCAGGTCGAGCCGCGACGCTCGACGGGGTCCGGACGGGCGTCGCGCCTGCCGGCTCCACGCAGGCCGGCTATGTCCCCGCGGACCACCGCTGGGGGATGATCGTCGACACCGTGTCGTGCATCGGATGCGGCAGGTGCGTCGAGGCCTGCAAGCTCGAGAACCACGTGCCCATGGACCCGGAGTACAACCGGACCTGGGTGGAGCTGCACGTCATCGCGCAGGACGGGAGCGTCGTCGTGGCATCGCCCGAGGGCGGCATCGGCGGGTACTCGGCGGAGGCGGTGGCGGCCCTCGAGCTGTCCGGTTCCATCCGCCAGGCCTACTTCGTGCCGCGGCTCTGCATGCAGTGCGACAACTCCCCGTGCACGTCGATCTGCCCCGTGAGCGCCACGTTCCGGACGGAGGATGGCGTGGTCCTCGTGGACGACGAGCGCTGCATCGGCTGCGGATACTGCGTGGTCGCCTGCCCGTACGGTGCCCGGTACATCGTCCCGGCCGGCGGGGAGATGCCCAACGGGTATCCCGGGGTCGCGGACAAGTGCACGTTCTGCTACCAGCGCACGACCCGCGGCCTGCTCCCGGCGTGCGCCGAGGTCTGCCCGGTCGAGGCACGGATCTTCGGCGACCTCAAGGATGAGAACAGCGCGGTGAGCATGGTGCTCCGTGACCGCCGGACCCAGGTGATGAAGCCGGAAGCCGGCACCAAGCCGCGGGTCTATTACCTGGGGCTGGAAGCCGAGGTGGGGTGAGCGATGATCGTCGAGGTCGGCGACCACTCGGTCCACGTGGGTCCGCGCGCCGCCTGGCATGCCGCGAAGCTCGAGGTCGCGAGCCAGTCCCGCCCCCTCCGGCTCTGGCTCGGCTGCCTCACCGTGCTCTGCATGGTCGGCGCCGTGGGGGCGGTCCTCGCCATCGCGCCCGGGTGGGAGGTCTTCGGGACCACGCCCACCGTCGAGTGGGGGCTGCTCATCATCGCGTACGTGTTCTTCGCGGTCACGACGAGCGGCCTCTGCCTTGCGTCCTCGCTCGGCACGGTCTTCGGCATCGAGATGTTCACGCCGCTCGAAAAGCGCCATGCCGTCCTCGCGGTCCTCAGCCTGGTCACCGCCTTCGGGATCATCGCCCTCGACCTCCACTTCCCGCTGCGACTCGTCTTCGGCATGGTGCTGAGCCCCTCGCCGACGTCGCCGATGTGGTGGATGGGCGTCCTCTACGGGATCTACCTGTGCTTCCTCCTCACCGAGGTGTGGAGCATGTTCACGGGGCGCGACCGGGTTCACCGCGTGGCCTGCGTCCTCGCCTCGATCATGGCGATCCTCGCCCCCACCACCCTGGGCGCCGTCTTCGGCGTCCTCGTGGCTCGGTCCTACTGGTTCGGCCCCTTCACGCCGCCGTCGCTGCTCGTGGCCGCGCTCGTGTCGGGGACCGCCCTCCTCGGCATCGTCTTCTACTGCGTCTGCCGGTTCCGGCTGCGGGGCCACGAGCGCGCCGCGGCGCTCGCGATCCCGGCGATCCGGCTCCTCCTGGCGATCGTCATCACGGTCTCGATCTTCCTCACTGTCGTCACGGTGCTCGGCGGCCTCTACGGCAGCGTGCCCGGCGTCGCCGACGCGACCCGCTCCTACCTCGTCGGGCCGCTCGCACTGCCGTTCTGGATCTTCCGCGTGATCCTCGGCCTCTTCGTGCCGCTCGCACTTCTCCTCATGCCCCGCACGCGGACCCCTGCCGGCGTGTTCGCCGCTTCGTGCCTCGCGTTCATGGGCCTGTTCGTCGACCGGGTGGTCTTCGTCCTGGCCGGCCAGATCGCCCCGACGACCGCGTCGTCCGGCGTCGTGTCCGACCCGTGGGCAACGTATGTGCCGAGCTTCGTCGAGGTGAGCATCACCGTCGGCGGGATCGCGTTCATCGCCCTCGCCTACACGCTCGCCGAGCGGTTCCTCGACATGGGCGAGCACGGCGGCCACGTCGGGTTCTTCAGGATGGAGGCCCCGAGCTACCACGCGGCGGGAGAGGGCCAGTGAAGTCGCTGCTGGCCGGCATCCGCCGGCACTGGTTCGGGGCCGGGCTCGGCGTCATCGGGATCGCCATGCTCGCGGTGGCCAGCGTGCTCGTCCTCGCCGTCGCGACATCCACGCCCGGCGGGCAGGCGCTGGCGAGCCCGTCGGCGAGTCCCGCCGCCTCGCAGTCGCCGGTCGTCGCAGGGATCGCCGTCCCGGTCGACACGGCGCTGCGCGACGACTGCCTCGCGTGTCACCTCGAAAGCGGCGGCGTCGGCACACGACCGATCCCAGCCCTGGCGCATCCACTCGAGGGCTGGACCCAGTGCACCGCGTGCCACGCCCCCGACCGACTCGTGCAGACAGCGCCCGGGCACAGCGGGATCCACGCCGACGAGTGCCTGACGTGCCACACGAAGTCTTCCGGGCCCGCGCCGGATCGGCCCCACACGGCCGACGAGAACCTCGACTGCCTGCGCTGCCACGGGACCACGCGGGCGCATCTCCCCACCGCGATGGCCGGCTGGCAGGACACGACGTGCTGGCTCTGCCATCGAGCGTCGACGGTGAAGGCGCCGCTGATCCCGCACGTGATGCCGGCCGGCCAGACGTGCCGGAGCTGTCACACGGCCGGCACGGTCGGGGCGCTGCCGGCCGATCATGCGACGCGGTCCGAGGACACGTGCACCGCGTGTCACGCGACCGCTCCGTCGCTCGCGCCGGCGGCGCCGCACGACCTCAAGTCGCGCGAGGGGCTCTGCTCCTTCTGCCACAAGGAGGTGGCGACGCCCTGAGGGACCAGGACGCGCGGCGATCGGCACGCCAGGGCGGAAGAACGAGGGTCCCGACCGTCACGTGACCGTCGAGCCGCTCTCCGGTCCGAATGGCCCTACGGGTCGCGCCCGTCCGACCGTGGATAGTGATGGTGCGTCCGCGCGCCATGTCGGCGTGGGCGGCGCCATGTCGGAGAGGTGATGGTGAAGGCGAACGGGCGCGACCCGGGCTCCGGCCTCAAGCTCGGCGTGCTCCTCGCGATCTTCGACTTCCCCATGCTCACGGCCGGGTTCCGGGCCGTCGTCGACGCCGAGCTCGACATGCAGGTGGTCGACGAGGTGGACGACCGCGACTCCATGGTCGAGCGGATCGAACGGTCCACCGCCGATGTCGTCGTCGCCGAGTGCCTCCCGTACACGGGCGACGGGCGCTCGGCGTTCCAGATCATCGAGACGGTCCGCGCCGTGAAGCCCACGGCCAAGGTCCTCGCCCTCGAGTGCCGGTGCAGCAGCGAGCAGTTCTCGCTCGCGCTGAAGGCCGGTGCGGACGGGTTCCTCTCGCGCGAGGCCCAGGGGGGCGACGTCGTCGCGGCGATCCGGTGCGTGAGCCGCGGCCAGACGTACGTCTGCCCCACCATCGTCACGCGCATGGTGAACACGTACGTGCTCAAGTCACCGAACAGCCCACTGCAGGACCCCTACGACTCCCTGAACGACCGCGACAAGGAGGTGCTCCTGCTCGCGGCCGTCGGCCACACGAACCGCGAGATCGCGAGGACGCTCCACCTGAGCGAGCAGACGGTCCACAACTACCGCGCGAACATCATGGAGAAGCTCGGCTTCCACGATCGCGTCGAGCTGCTCAAGTTCGCGATACGGCGCGGGGTCATCAGCACCGCCGACCTCTGATCGGGTCGGGCCGGCGACGTCCGGCCGGGGACCGAACCGCGCGGCGGGAGGCGAGGCGACGCGGCCGGGGACGGAACCGCGCGGGCACCTCCCGCGTCGAAGCCGCAGGCGGGCCTTCGCCCGCGCACGTCGAGAGGCCGCACCATGCGTCGTTCGCTCCTGTCCATCCCGTTCGTCCTGTTCGCGCTCGGCGCGTGCTCGGCGGGCGCCGCCTCCGCTCCCTCGTCCACGCCGGCCCCCGAGACGCCGGCGCCGTCACCCGCCGCGATCCACCTCGACGCGAGCGCCAGCGGGACGACCGTCACGGTCGCCCCGGGCACCCCGATCACGATCGAGCTCGCGAGCAACGCGACAACGGGCTACACGTGGATCCCCACGACCCTCCCCGACTACGGGCACGTCGCCATCGACGGGCCGACGGAGGGGATCTACATCGCACCGTCGGCCGAGCCGGGCCTCGCCGGCGCGGGCGGCACCCAGGTCTGGACGCTCCACGCCACCAAGGCGGGGACGACGTCCTTCGGCCTTGGCTACGTCCGGCCGTGGGAGTCCGGCGTCGCCCCTGTCGAGACGTTCTCCGTCACGTTCGTCGTGCAGTAGCGCCGTCGCGATCGCCCGATGCGGGCGGGCGCCGGGGAGGCTCGATACCGCCCTGCCGGGCCCCCGCCCGCATCGCAGCGACAGGCGCCGCGAGACCAGGTCCGCAAGTCGCGGGTCAGTCGGCCGTCGCGTCCCGCCCTCGCAGCACCTCGACGAGGAAAGCGGCGGCAGCGACGGCGGCCCGGAACCGGCCGTGGGCGCCGTGCTGGAAGAGCCGGAGGTCGAGGGCACGGGTCCGGTCGAGGCCGGGCTCCGCCACGACCACCCGGAGGCGGGTCTCCGCGTCGGTCGCCCGCGCGACAAGCGCGACGCCGATCTCCACGTCCGCATCGCGCGCGGCCTGCGCGGCGATCTCGTCGAGCGGCCAGTCGGTCGGCTCGGGCGCCACCCCGGGCCCGTACGTCACGCTCCGGTCGAGCGCCGCCACCTCGTCGAGGAGGGTCCCGAGCGCCCCGCGCGTCCCGGCCTCCACGATCGCCAGTCGCAACCGCCCGAGCCCCGCGGCCTCGGCCACGAGGTCGGCCCACGAGGTCTGGCCCTCGGCCCAGACGAAGCCCTCGAGGATCTCCCGCACGGTCGCGGTCGTCGCGTGTAGGATCGCCGCGGCGGGGGTCACGACACGACCGCCGGCGTCGACGGCGTCGATGGCCGAGATCCGGACGTCGAGCCAGCCGGCCCCCGCGTAGGTCGCGACGATGGGATTCACCGCGCGGAGCATCGCCTCGCCGAGGAGCTCCGCGACGTGGGATTCCCCGATCCCGTACGTCCGCAGCGTCCGGACGAGGCGCCCGTCACCGAGGCCGCGTTCGAGGAGTCGCGGGAGGGCCCAGTCGGTCCACATGGGGCGGAGCTCGCGCGGGGGTCCCGGCAGGAGCACGACGACCCGTCCGTCCGGTCGGTCCACCCACCAGCCCGGCGCCGTGCCGTCGGGATTGGGGATGGAGGTCGCCGAGGGGATGAGCCACGCCTGCTTGAGGTTCACCTCGGGAAGGTCGATCCTGCGGCGTTCGAACAGGGCACGGAGCCAGGCTTCAAGGTCCGGGTCCACCGCCGGCACCTCGCCGATCGCGGCGGCGACCGCCTCGCGCGTGAGGTCGTCGGGGGTCGGCCCGAGCCCTCCCGTGGCGACGACGAGATCGGCATCGTCGAGCGCATCGGCGAACGCCGCGGTGACGAGGCCGAGATCGTCCGGCAGCGCGGCGATCCGCCGGACGGCGATGCCGTGCATCGCCAGCGAGCCGGCGAGGTCCCCGCCGTTCGTGTCGCGGGTCTCGCCGGCGGTGAGCTCGCTGCCGATCGCGAGGAGGTGCGCGGTCCGGAGCGCGCGGTTTGGCGGAGCGGGTCGCATGGCATCCATGAGCGGCAGCGTAGCCCCCGCGGGCGTTCACGTGCCGGACGGTCGGGCGACCCCGCGACCCTGGTGCTCGCGAGCGCGCCTTCCGACGTCTTCGGCGACATCCCGGCGTCTTCGGCGTTGACCGGCAGGGTCGTCGTGCCGTACTCTCGATAATCG
>JBAWVU010000169.1:0-6100 GCA_037147135.1 Chloroflexota bacterium | reverse complement strand
GCCCGCGAACCCGCCGAGGATGAGCCACCCGATGACTTCCACGCCGCACCTCCAACGATGTCTGTCGCGTCAGTCTACGCACGAAGAGCGCGGGGTGACCGTGCGGTGATCTCGTGGTCGGACCCCCGCGCTACCATCCGTCCATGACGACGATCACGACCCCTCCGACGCTCCCGTTCACCGGCGACCCGGAGGCCGACGCGCTCAACGCGCGCGACCCCCTTGCGCTCCTCATCGGCTTCGTCCTCGACCAGCAGGTGAGCGTCCAGAAGGCGTTCGCCGGCCCGCTCGCCCTGTCGCGGCGCCTGGGCGGACTCGACGCGTCGACGATCGCGTCGATGGATCCCACGGCCCTCGAGGCCGCCTTCCGCGAGAAGCCGGCGATCCACCGCTTTCCGGGCACGATGGCCGGCCGCGTCCAGGACCTCTGTCGCCACGTCGCGGCCGAGTACGGGGGCGACGCGTCGCGCGTCTGGACAGAAGCCAGTGACGGCCCGGACCTGGAGCGTCGGCTCCTCGGCCTGCCGGGGATCGGCCCGATGAAGGCCAGCGCGCTCATCGCCGTCCTCGGCAAGCGATACGGCGTCCGTCCGCCTGGCTGGGAGGCGGTCGCACCCGCGTATCCGACTCTCGGCGACGTGGACTCCGCGGAGGCGCTCGCGGCGTACCAGGACGCCAAGCGGGCGCACAAGGCGTCCCTGCGGGGGTCGGGCGGGTAGACGGAGGTCGCCCGCGGCCCGCCGGGACCCGCATGCCCACGGCCACCTCCGACGCGGGCGCCCCTCACGTCGTCCTCGTCGGGCTCATGGGGTCGGGCAAGACGACGCTCGGGCGCGTGCTTGCCGCGCGACTCGGTCGGCGGTTCGTCGACGGCGATGTCGAGCTCGAGCGCTCGACCGGGCGGACGGCCCGTGAGATCGCCGAGGCGGACGGCGTGTCCGCGCTCGTCTCGCTCGAGGCCCGGGTCCTGCTCGATGCGCTCGCGCGATCGGAGCCGACGGTGATCGCCGCGGCGGCGAGTGTCGTCGACGACGCCCGGTGCCGCCGTGCGCTCCGGTCACCCGGCGTGGTCGTGGTCCGTCTCAGTGCCCGCGCGGAGACCCTCGCCGACCGGCACCGGTCAGGCTCGCATCGGCGGTCGCTCGGGACCGATCCCGTCGCCGGCTTCGCGGCCCAGGCGCGGGCCCGTGAGCGCCGGTTCCGGGCCGTCCGTCCCGCGGTGACCATCGCCGTCGACGATAGGTGCCCCGAGGAGATCGCCGGGCTCATAGTGGGCGAGCTCGGCGGTGGACGCATGTACGGAACCGAGGTATAGTTGCACGTGCAACTAGAGATGCCGGACTCGAGCCCGGCTACGCTGGGAGACTCATGGACGACGCCATCCGCACGGCCCTCTCGAAGGGCGGGGTCATCGACATCACGACGACAGGCCGCACGAGCGGTGAGCCGCGCCGGATCGAGATCGTGTACCACGTCATCGACGGTCGGCTCTGGATTTCCGGCATGCCGCGCGCCGCGCGCCGCGCGTGGATCGCCAACCTCGAGGCGGATCCGCGCCTGACGTTCCACTTGAAGGGGAGCGTGACGGCGGACCTGCCCGCGACAGCGCGGATCGTCGACGACCCGGACGAGCGGCGGCGCGTCCTCGCGGGCGTCGCCCGGATCTGGAACAGGACCGACCTCGACGCGATGGTGGCGCACAGCCCACTCATCGAGGTGTCGATCGAGGGGCACACGCCGGCAGGGTGATCGTCGTCGCCGGGTCGCCGGCGCGACCCGGGTCACGCCGGCGCCGGCCGGCCGTCGCGGCCTCCCTCACGCGTCCGTACGAAAGGAGCTCGACTGTGACCGCACCCATGGCCCCCGACGTCCGCTGCGACAGCTGCGGCATGCCGCTCGCCGCCGCGACGGACCACGCCCTCGGTGATCCGGCCATCCCGTACTGCCGGTTCTGCACGATGGAGGACGGGACGCTCCAGCCGCGTGACGAGCGCCTGGAGCGGTTCACGCAGTGGGCGATGAGGCAGGACGGTCTCGACTACGACGCCGCTCGGGCGCAGGCCATCGCCTACATGTCGACGATGCCAGCCTGGCGCGCTGACTCCTAGCCCGGCGTCCCGTCCGATCCCGGCGGCAGCACGAGCGTCCGGAACAGGTGCTCCAGGGTCGTCGCGGGATCCGCCGTCATCCCGGTGTGGACGTCGGACGGCTGGACGACGGTGCTGCTCGGCGCGACGAGCCAGTGGAACCGCTCCGGCTGCGAGAGCGCGGCGATCGGGCCGGCTGCCGGGTCGCCCGCGGCGATGCGC
This sequence comes from Chloroflexota bacterium, assembly GCA_037147135.1. GTDB lineage: Bacteria > Chloroflexota > Limnocylindria > Limnocylindrales > CSP1-4 > CAIYQJ01. Next base: position 3,791 of record JBAWVU010000169.1, on the reverse strand, counting down.
GGGATCGCGTCGAGGTGGCGGCGGATCTCGTCTTCGTCGCAGTCGGGTGCGATCGCCCGGAGCCGCGCCGCGTCGAGCGCCACGCGTGCCGCGAGGAACCGCCTCGGGCGGCATCCCACGATGACCCCGACGTTGATGGACTCCCCGCGCTCCACGTGCGGGATGACCCGGACGATCGCGTAGGCGAACGGGCTACGCCGCGACCCGGGCACGCTCCACCTCCTCGGCGAACGACCGCGGCGCACCGGCGCGCGCGAGCAGGTACTCGACGTACGCGTCCCGGTGCGCCGCCGCGTCGGGCAGGCCGGGCTCAGGGGCGAGCCAGTCGCCCGGGATCGCGGCGACGATCGACCGGAGAAGGTCCGCCGTGATGAGCGGCGCGAGCCATGCGTCGGCCTCCGCGATGGACCCGGCCGCGGGCAACAGCACGTGATCGCGCAGCTGCGGGAACGGCCGACGCGCGTGCTCCGCCGGGTCGCGCCACGTGTGATGGATGTAGAGGGCCGCGCCGTGGTCGATGAGCCAGAGCCGTCGGTGCCAGACGAGGAGGTTCACGTTGCGTGGAGTCCGGTCGGGGTTCATGACCAGGCCGTCGAACCAGACGATGCTCGCCGCGAGGTCCGGCGCGGGGGCGTCGGCCGCCGGCGCGTAGGGGAGCGCGCCCGGGAGGAAGTCGAGGCCGATGTTCGTCCCCGGGCTCCGGTCCAGCAGGTCGCGGATCTCCTCGTGCGGCTCGGCCGCCCCGAGCGCGGGGTCGAGCTCGACCAGGACGATCTCCGGCACGGGGAGCCCGAGCGCCCGCCCGATCTCGCCGGCGATGAGCTCGGCGACGAGCGCCTTGGGGCCCTGGCCGGCGCCCCGGAACTTCGCGACGTAGAGGCCGTCGTCGTCCGCCTCCACGATGGCGGGGAGCGAGCCGCCCTCCCGGAGTGGCGCGACGTACCGCGTGGCGGTCACGGTGCGGAGCATGCCGCAGTGTACGGGGGCAGGGTGCATCCGGTCGTCGCGTGACGGCCCGCCCAGGTCCCGCCCGCGCGGGCGGCCGCATCGCCCCCGCATGTTCAGGCGAGCTTCGCCGTCAACCGGCCCTGAAGAGCGTCCAGGGCTGCGTCGGCCGGTCGTTGAGGTAGCCCGCGACGTTGTCCCACTGCGGGTGGGCCGCGGTGTACGCGGCGGCGTCGAACGGCATCCCGGACGAGCTCCCCCAGCGTGCGACGAAGCTCATGTCCTTCGCCATCGTGGCGTCCATGACCTTCCCGTCGAGCGCGCCCTGTGGCGAGTACGGCCGCCGCGCCTGCCAGTACGTGAACGGGTCGATCTCGTAGTGGCCCTCGATGGTCCGCGAGCACGGGTTGTCGGCCTTGTCGAGGTAGATGTCGTAGTGGTCCGAGAGGACGGCCTTGGCGACCTCCGGGTCGATCTTCCCGCGCTGCTCCTCCATGAGCTGGGTCAGCCGGACCCGCCGGCACGCCGCCGGCGTCCGGGTGTCGAAGTACGTGGGATCGCCCCCGCATTCGAGGTTGCGGATCCGGGGGTCGATCGCGGAGTTGAAGCCGACGTAGAAGCCATCCCCGGTGCGCACAACGCTCTGGTACTTGAGCCCCAGCTCGAACCGCACGATCTCGCCCGTGTTCGTGTCCGCGAGCAGCCAGCTGTTCGCGTACCCGCCGTTGTTCACCTTCTTCATGAGCCGGACCCAGTCGTCCAGGCTGTCCGCGTACTGGGTGGCCTTGCGCATCCGGTAGAACTCGGCCATGCGCTTGGGGTCGTACCCGGTGTAGCTCCCGATCGTCGTCTCCGTGCCCATGATCCCGGCGTCGGTGACGAAGTAGTCGGTCATGCTCGCGATGTAGCCCGGGAAGGCCTGCATGAGCATCCGGTGGCCGCTCGACGGCGCGATGTCGAGGATGACGTTCGCGAATTGCCCGGTGACGAAGTGGTCCCAGTTGTTGTGGGCCATGACGGGCTTGCCGTCCTTCGTGTACGAGCCGGTGGCGACGAACGCGCTGCAGTGGGTGTTGTCCACGCCGTCGGAGTAGGCGCCCGACAGGACGCCCGGGTACCAGTAGCCCGTCAGCTCCATGTTGCCGTTCCAGGCGAGGACCTCCTGCCAGCTGATGTCGGTGCCCGCCTTCGTGGCGCCCGTCGCGATGCCCTTGATCTCCTGGAGGAACTCGTCCTCCCGGTGCGGCACGTAGAGCCGCTCTGCCGCCGCGACGAAGTAGTCCCACTTCTGCCCGGTATCGATGGGCATGATGTGGCGGAGGGTCCGCATGATCGTCGCCAGCTCTGGTGCCACCAGCTGCCCGTGCTGGAACCCCCGATCATACGGGTCGCCCTCGACGTGGACGTAGATCCAGCCGTTGGTGTCCACGCGGTAGCCCGGGCCGGCCGTGAGTACCGGGGCGGCGAGGTCGGGCGATACGGTGGCCGCTGCGGCCGGGCGCAGGCGGGCGGCGCTCGGCGTGCCACCCGGCGCGGGGGGCAGCGTCCCGCCTGCGCCCGGGACGAGTGTCGTCGGCAGTGTGCCCACCGCGCCCGAGGACTGCGCCGCGACGGACGAGGGGATCCCCGCGCCGAGCATCGCGAGCGCCGCGAGCGAGCCCGCACCCGCACCCGCCTCGGCGAGGAAGCGGCGGCGGGAGACGGAGTGCGCGGAGGGCTCCGCGACCGCGCCGGCCGGCTCCCCGGCTGGCTGTCCGGTCGGAGACGGGTCCGGCGTGCTCCCTCGATCTGCGTCGAACGGCTCTCGTCGCATCTCTGCACCTCATCCGCGGTGATCGCCCGGTCGGACGCGTCGCCGCGAGGATGGGCTGCCTCGCGTCCGGCGGCAAGGTCCACGTGGCACGATGCCGGGTGGCGTGGTGAGCGTCGGCCGCGGTGACGGCATCGGCGGTGCCTCTCGCGCGCGTCGAAGATGGCCGGCGTGACGTTCGGCGCTCGCGCTGGGCCGAATGGCCCGGGGGGACCTGCCGCGACCGCTGCCAGAATCCGCGAGGAGGTCGTGTAGCCCCCGTTCCTGGTGGGCGGATCGCGAGAGCCCCGTCCGACGCCTTGACCGGTCGGTGCCTCGGCCCCTGCGCCCCTCGCGCGATCCACGCGACAGGACACGCGACAAGACTGGTACGTCTGCGACCGAGTACCCGACGCCAGAGGGAGAGGGACCCGCATGACTCGCCATACCCCGCCCGCCACCGGTCGTCCGCGAGCGATCGCCCTCATCGCCGGATTCGCCCTGCTCGCGGGCCTCGTGGCGGCCCCGGTCGCCGTCGCTGCGCGATCGGACACCCGTACATCGACCGGCGGGGGGCCCGACTCCAGCTGGGCCACGGCCGCCAGCTGGGACGGCCACACAGTGCCTTCCGCCGGTGGCGCTCCGGCCGATCTCGTGTCCACGCCAGGGCCTGACTTCATCGGCGATCCGGTGGTCGGCGACGGCGGGAGGATGTTCATCAAGGGCTCCACGCAGCCGATCGCCTGGGAGGTGGACTGGCACGGCGCATCGCCGACCGCTGCATACGAGTTCAAGGTGGTCGCCGACGACCCGAATTCGGGCACCGACATCCTGCTCGCGACGGTACCTGCCACGAGCGCGACCGCGTACCGCTACGACTGGACGATCATCCAGGGGCCGTCCGGCGGCTGGCACGTCAATCTGCAGCTGTGGTCGATCGGTGGACCGGAGATCGAGAGCCGCGACAGTCAGACGTTCGACATCGCGGTGGCCCCGTCCGCGCCCACGATCACCGGCTTCAGCCCGACCGCCGGGCCGGTGGGCACCCTCGTGACCG
>JBAWVU010000168.1:0-6128 GCA_037147135.1 Chloroflexota bacterium | reverse complement strand
GGCGTCGAGGCGCGCCATCATCGCCTGCCAGTCGCCGATGTCCCGGGTCTTCGCGAGGCGTGCGCTGGCCTCGGCCACCTGGCGGTCGATCCGGGCCAAGGCGAGCTCGCTGGGCCGCACCACAGGCTCGGCCTGCAGGGAGTCCAGCACGGCCCGGACGAGCGGTTCGGGCGTCGCGGAGACCTCCGCGAGCAGACGGCCGGGGATCGCCTCGTACCAGTCCTGGCGGAAGGACTTGCCCTCTGAGGTGCAGTGCCGGCCGCGGCCCGGGGGTTCCGCGGGGTCTACTCGTTCTGTGCTGAACACCAGAAGCTGTACGCCCGCTCGCCTCGGGCTTTCCCACAAGAGACGCTACGTCACTCCGGGCCGGACGGCCCTTGCGGGGTGATCGCCCCGGTGTGACGGTGCGACCGTTTCCACGTCGGCCCTTCCACCCGGGGTTCGAGATGGTGCTCCGAGGTCGAACCCGGTCCGGGCGGCGGAGGAGCTTCGGCGCTTCGGCTGCGGTTCTCTTCCTCGCGCTGGCACTCGTGTCCGTCGTCGGCTGCGCGGGCGGCGGTGCTCCGAGCGCGCCAGCGAGTCCTACGCCCGCGCCTGCGTCCGCCGGCACCTCGCCGTCGGTGTCGCCTGGGGCGGGCGAGGTCGACATCGATTCGGCGATTGACGCGGCCGTGGCGGACCTGGATGCCGCGATCGGCAACCCCGACACCGGCTCCGAGTCGGAAGCGATGACGGCGTTCAAGGCCGCGCTCGAGTCGGGCGGAGCTGCCCGCATCGGCTCGACGGCCCAGGTGATCCTCGGTCATCTCGCCGACGGCCGGGCGGGGCTCGCCGCGATCGTCGGGCCGGGCTGCGAGATCCTCTGCCCCGAGTGGGACCAGATGTTCCTCGGTGTCGCCGAGGGGATCACCGGGCTGCGTGACGCAGGGATCGCTGGTTCCAGCGCGGGAACCGACGAGGGTTGGAGCAGGATCGGGGAGGCACTCCTCGACCACTTCTGGCAGGGCGCCCGGGGCCGCGAGCCGGACCTCTACGTCCGCCACCTGCCCGACGGTCGGATCATCGACGCCTCCAGGATGCGGTGGGGCACCGAACCGGAAGCGGCGTTCGACGGCAACGACGAGACCGCCTGGACGACCGGCGCTGCGCCCGCTCCGCAATGGATCGAGGTCGACCTCGGCTACGCGGCCACCCTCAAGTCGATCCGCTTGTTGACGTTCCAGGATGTCGCCGGGCCGACCGACCATCGCGTCACCGTGTGCGGGGCTGACGGGACGGAACGCGAGCTCGTCCGGTTCACCGGCGAGACCACCGATCGCCAGTGGCTCGAGCATGCGGCGGCGACAGCGGTCTCCGACGTCCGCGTGATCCGCGTGAGGACGCTGGCCACACCCTCGACGATCGGCTGGCGCGAGATCCAGGTGGAGCTCGGTGCCGGGGAGACGCCCAAGCCGTCGGCGACCAGGGGACAGGCGTCGAAGTGCGGCACGGAGGCCCTCGCGGTCGGGGCGACGGCGACGGGCGAGCCGTCGACTGCCGGGCACGAGCCGGCGATGGCGATCGACGGCGATCCCACCACCGGCTGGGATCCGGGGACAGCCGGTTCGCTCCGGATCGCCCTTCCGGAGGTGGCGATCGTCTCCGAGGTCCGGCTGCTCCTCGGTGAGCCGGCCGGCGGATCGGCCGACTACACGGTCCTGGCTGTGTTGCCGAACAACGAGCGGTTCCTGCTCGGGCAGCTGTCCGGGCCGACCGAGGCCGGCGTCTGGCGCTCCCTGGCCAACCCGACGCCCTCGATCACCTTCAAGGAGATGGAGATCCTCGTCCGGTCCGCTTCCCCGGCAGCGGAGATCCTCGAGATCCAGGTCGTCGGCAGGGCGCTGCGCCCGACGTAGACGGTCCTGTTCATCCGATGGGAGCCGGAGCCGCCGTCGACGATGCCAACGGTCACTTGGGAAGTGCCGGCGCTGATCCTATCGACCGACCAGACCTGCCCCGTGGCATGACGGCAGGATCCGCTGCGGTCAAGCGGAGCCTCCCCTGGTTCGGGTTCGAGCAGGCGACCGGATGGCACGACCGCCGTCAAGCCGCCCCGCCTGATGGTCCAGGTGCACGACGCTGCTCGCACGGTGAGCGTGCGCGTGAAGCGACTTCGGATCCGTCTGACGCGGTCGATACGGCAGGACGAGAGCGATGGGGTCCGGGGGGCGGCGCGGTCAGCGCTCCTGGTCGCGGAGCTGGGCGAGGAAGTCCGCGGGTGTCCGGACCGGGAAGTCGCCGGCGAGCGCGGTCAGGTCGCTGTCACCCGACACGAGGATGGCCCGGCTGGCAGCCGCGAGGGCCAGCAGGTAGTCGTCACCGGGGTCGACAGAGTGGACCGGTGGCGGCACATCGGGATCTGCCGCCAGCACGGCCGAGCGGACGATCCAGTCGATGAATGCGTCGGCGTCGGCCGACGGCACGAGGCGGGCGAGCTTCGGGTAGGTGAAGGCGCGCCGGAGCTCGGCGAGCAGGTTCGGCGAGACGACGAGGTCGAACTCGCCCGCCTGCCAGGCGACGAGGAGCCGAGCCGGACTCCCGCGAGGAGAGAGCACAGCGGAGATGAGGACGTTGGCGTCGAGGACGGCGCGCACCCGGCGGCCCGGGGTCAGTCGCGGGTGCGGTGCTGGGCCTCGACGGCCAGCGCGAGCGCCTCGGCCTCGTCGAGCCCGTTCGCCGCCCAGAGCCGATCGAGCAGGTCGAGGCCGAGATCGCGCCGGAGCGCCTCCTCGATCACGTCGCTGTCGCCCTTGCCGGTCCGGGCAGCCCGGATCTTCACCGCCCGGAGCACCTCGGGATCGAGCGTCACCGTCGTGCGCATCTTCGCCATCACTGCATCATAGCATCAAGATGCCAGACGTCTCCTGACCTCGTCTCAGCTCGCGACGCCCCGGCGATGAGGTGGGTTCCGCGGGGCCTACTCCTCTCGCCCCGACCAAACCTCCCTCATCGTCGAGCGTCGCTCCGATGAGAGTCCCGGTCTGCACGCGCTCCGGCGTCCTATCGTCCGGGCCGCTCAGCCCGGACCGCGCCGAGCGGCGGCAGGACGGCGGGCGACCGGGCCACTCCCGTCTCGGGCCGAACGCCTCTCGACCGCAGACGGATCGAGGCCCACGATCGCGCCAGCGGCGGCACGGACAGGGTGCATAAGCGGGCGCACCCGACGCGACCGACCTCGGAGAGGGGACTGGCATGCATCCGAAGCCCAGGATGGCCACCGACATCCCCGCGTCCATCACGACGCCGGACAGCGTCGAGACGCGGCTGGGCACGCTCCGGTTCTTCGACGGCCTCCCGGACGACGCGACCGTCCAGAAGGTCTACGACAACCTCGACTTCCAGCGGGCGGTCCAGGCGTACCTCGTCGCGCTCCCGGTGGCCAACACCTGGCAGATCCGCGACGGCTACCGGGCCTTCGGTCCCGACAACCGGACGCTTCTCATGACCGAGTCGCTCATGGACTCGCACACCCTCTACTTCGTCGCCAACACCGAGACCGTCTACAACATGGCCTGGCTCGACACGCACGACGGCCCCCTGGTCATCGAGATGCCGCCGAACGTGCTCGGCTTCATGAGCGACTTCTGGAGCCGGTATGTGACCGACGTGGGCCGGGCCGGCCCGGACCGGGGCGCAGGCGGCAGGTACGTGCTCCTCCCGCCGGGCTACTCAGGTCCCGTGCCCGACGACTGCTTCGTCCTGCGCTCGCGCACGTACGGCAACCCCATCATCTTCCGCGGGTTCATGGAGGGCGGTGATCTGCGGCCGGCGGTCGAGAACGTGAAGGCGCACTACCGCGCCCATCCGCTCGACGGTCCGGGGGCCGGCGCGATGACGTTCCGGGACGTCTCCGGCGAGTACATGAACACGATCCCGCCCTCCGACGCGTCGCTCTTCGAGGTCGTCGCCACGGTCGTGCACGAGGAGCTGCTCGACGCGGTGGACCCTGAGACCCGCGGCCTGCTCGCATCCATCGGCATCCGCAAGGACGCACCGTTCGCCCCGGATGCGCGGATGCAGGCGATCCTCACCGAGGCCGCCGCGGTCGGCAACGCGACCGCGCGGGCCATCTTCTTCAGCACGCGGGACCAGGATCTGTACTACTACCCCGGCAGCACGTGGAAGACCCCCTATTACGGCGACGACACCGAGTTCTCGCCGGGCGGCGTGCTCGATCTCGACGCACGAACGTTCTACTTCACCGGCACCGACCAGATCAGCCCGGCGTTGTGGGTGAAGATCGTGGGCGGCGGCTCGCAGTACGGCGTCGGCGACCACGACAGCGCCGGTCGGTACCTGGACGGTGGCAGGACCTATCGGCTGCACCTCCCGCCGGGCATCCCGGCGAAGGACTTCTGGTCGGTGCTCGTCTACGACCCCCAGACGCGCTCGATGCTCCAGACCGACCAGCGGTTCCCCAGCCTGAGCAGCCAGAGGGCGGACCTCGTCGTCAACCCGGACACGTCGGTCGACGTCTACTTCGGGCCGGAGGCGCCGGTCGGCCACGAGAGCAACTGGATCCAGACCATCCCCGGCAAGGGATGGTTCACCTTCTTCCGCCTCTACGGCCCCCTCGAGCCGTGGTTCGACAAGACCTGGCGGCCCGGGGAGATCGAGTCGGTCGACTGAAGCGGGGCCGGGGCAGCTGGCGACGCCGCGCGGGCCCGCCGGATGAGGTGGGTTCCGCGGGGCCCGCTCGTCTCGCCCCGACCAGACTCACCTCATCGGGTTCAAGCCGTTCTCGTCGTGAGAGTGGAATGCGGGTCACCCGGCGCGCCGCGCCGACGATCTCGGGCACGTGTTCCGGTACCAGTGAGCAGGCTCAAGAGCGGACTGCACTGACACGCAAACTTGCATAGAAGTGCATGAATGCCGTAGGATGCAGCCATGAGCGACGTGTCGGGCCTTCGCGAGCGCAAGAAGACCGAGACCCGCGTGGCGATCCAGCAGGCGGTGCTCTTCCTGGCTCTCGGCCGCGGGCTCGACGCCGTCACCGTGGACGAGATCGCCGCCGCGGCCAACGTCTCGGTCCGGACGTTCCACAACTACTTCGGCTCCAAGGAGGAGGCGCTCGTCGCGGCCTGGGTGTCGGAGTTCAAGGTGTACGTGGATGCCCTGCGTGACAGGCCGGCCGATGAGCCGATCCTCGACGCGCTGGAGCACGTCCTCGGCGAGATCGCGTCGCGGCTCGGGGAGCGCCCGGGCGAGGCGGAGATCCACGTCGACCTCCTCTGGACCAGCATCGCGATGGCACGCTACCGATCAGTCCTCCTCGACGAGGCGATCCGGATGGTGACCGACGTCGTCGCGGCCCGAACCGGGACCGACGCTGCGACCGACGTCTATCCCCACCTGGTGACGGCCGCCGCGATCTCGGCGATGGTCACCGCCTACCAGTTCACGACGGCGGACGCGACAGCGGGCGACCGCGGACGCCTGCTGGAAAAGACGTTCGGGCTCCTCAGGTCGGGTCTGCAGCGAGAGCACCCGCCGCTCGCATGACCACCGCCCCTCCCCGTCGTCCGTTCACCTGACCCCGCGCCATCCACTCACGTCGCGCGCGCCTCGCTGCGTCCGCTGCGTCCGCCGCGTCCCGCGACCACCTCGGAGAACCCTCATGGCAGAGATGCTCTACCGGATCGGCCGGATCGCCGCGAAGCGGCGCCTCGCCGCGGTCGCGACCTGGCTCGCGATCCTCGCGGTCGCCGCCGGTGCTTTCCTCGCATTCGGCGAGACACCCGCGAGCGACATCTCGATCCCAGGCACCCCGACGGCGGTCGTCGCTGAGCATCTCGCCACCTCCCTGCCCGGGACCGCCGGCGCGAGCGGCACGGTCGTCTTCAGCACGCGGGACGGCGCGCCGTTCACGGATGCGCAGAAGGCCGCCGTAGCGGAGGCGGTCGCGCGGGCCTCCAGGGTCGCCGGCGTGACGCGGGTCGTCGACCCGTTCGTCACGCAGGCCGAGGGCGAGGCGCAGGCCAGGCAGATCACGGATGGCCGCGCCCAGATCGACGCCGGCAAGGCACAGCTCGCCGACGGCCAGAAACAGATCGACGCCGGCAAGGCACAGCTCGCCGACGGCCAGAAAC
>JBAWVU010000167.1:0-6129 GCA_037147135.1 Chloroflexota bacterium | reverse complement strand
CGGGGGAGGTGTCGGCCCAGGCGCGAAGGCGGGTCATGATCCGGTCAAGCTCCGGGCGCCACCGGGCCTGTTGCTCGCCGTCCGCGGCCGGATAGAGCGCGGTGAGGATCAGCAGGCGCGCAAAGACGTGCTCCGGCCAGGGCAGGAGCCCCTGGGTGCCCACGGTGTAGATCAGCGGCTCGACCTCGTCGGAGAGGGCCTTCGCGCGATCGTATTCGCCGAGCAGGAGGAAGGAGAACGTCTGGAGGACCTTGTAGATGCAGGTGACCTGGATGTTCTCGTGCTCCGCGACCCGCCACAGGTACTCCTCCTCGGACAGGGTGTCGTGTCGCTCGGACGCGGGGCTGTCGTCCGTCAGGGCGCCGAAGACCCTCAGTCCGCCCTGGAGCAGATCGATGGCCCAGCGATTGAGGCGTGTCCGACTGAAGTCAAGGGAGCGCTGCGTCTCCTGGATGAGGCCCGCGAGGGGAGTGGCCTGGTAGAAGCGGCAGTACATGTCGTGGCCGAAGGCGTAGGCGGCGTACTGCAGGTTGCCCGCCCGCACGCCGATCTCGTAGGCATCCTTGTAGTCCTGGGTCGCGTGACGGAGGTGGCTGGTCCAGTGGCGGATCGAACTGCCGATCATGAGGTAGAAGACGCTCTGGTCCGTCGGGAACGGGAACGTGTGGGTCATGAGGTGCGTCGCCACCTCGCCGAAGGCCTTCGCGGTGGCGTAGTCGTCCTCCACCCAACCCACCAGGCCGCCGAAGGCCGGATGGCTGTACCCCACCTGGGGGATGTTCCCGTAGCGGAGGGTCAGGTTGACCACCATCGGCACGATGACGCTCCAAAGCCGCTGGTGCGACCGGTAGCAGGGCGGCCCCAGGGTGATGAGGATCCTCGACGCGGTGAGCATCTCGGGGTCGGTCATCACCGGCAGGTCCGCGAGCGATGAGACCGGGCGGTCTCCCAGCGCCTGCCGCACCTGCGCGATCTCGGTCTTGCTCGCCTCCTCGTAGCCTTCCTCGGGCAGGCTGATCCCGAGCGTCTCGAGCGCCAGCCGCCCCACCGCGATCGCCTCGGGATACCTCGCCTGGAGGGTCTGCTGGACGATGAGCACGGCGAGGGCGTCCGCCTTCTCGATGGAGGTCGCCGCCCGCGCCACCGCCTCCCGGACGCAGTCCTCCGCCCACTGGCGGTCCCCTTCAAGGAATTCGCACACGGCCCGCTCCTGGTGGAGCCGCATGGCCAGTTCGTGGTGGTCGCGCCAGAGGAGCCCGGCGAACCCCGGTTCCTCCAGGAAGCGACTCGCGACGCGGTAGAGCTCGAGTGCCGCCCGGTAGGCGGTGGCCGCGTACGCCCGGCGCGCCGCGGTGATGTTGAGTCGCACCACCATCACCTGCTCGGCAGGCTCCTCCAGCAGGAGATACCCGGCGTTCAGGTCGCCCACCACCTCGAACAGCCTCTCAGCGAGCTGTTCCGGTCGCAGGCTGGCGAGGAGCAGCCGGCCGATCTTCAGCAGCAGGCGGGGAAGCTCCGCCGGATCGATGAGCTTGTAGGCCGCCTGCTGCACCGAATCGTGGAGGAACCGGCATTCCGCGGGCACGCCCGGGGCATCCGCCGGTGCATCGTCCTTCTGGGGAAGGAGCATGTCCCTGGCCGGGGCGGAGCGCAGCAGCGCCCAGCATCGCGCGGGCGCGAGTCCGCTGATGATGCCCAGGGTCTCCAGGTCGAAGCTGTTGCCCAGGCAGGCGGCAAGCGCCAGCAGGGTGCGACGTTCCACGTCCAGGAGGCCCAGCTTCAGTACGAACAGCGCCACGACATCGTCGGGCAGGTCCGCCTCGCGGATCTCGTCGAGGCGCCATTCCCAGCGGCGCCCGGCCTCGTCGAACCGGACCAGGTGGAGCTCGCAAAGGAGCACGAGGAACGACCGCAGGAAGAACGGGTTCCCCAGGGTCTTGGCGTGGATGAGCACCGCCAGGCCCCCGGGGTCCTGCGCGACCGGCTTCAGCGAGTCCGCCAGGAGCATCCGGACATCGTCGACGCTGATGTTCGTCACCGGCAGCCGGTCCACGGGAACGGCCTGGCGCTCCAGGTCCTGCACCGCGCTCACCAGCGGATGGGAAGGGCGGACTTCGTCGTCGCGATAGGACACGACCACCAGCAGGTAGCGCAGGGTGGACCCGACCTGCATCTGCCGGAGCAGCTCAAGTGATGCGGCGTCCGCCCACTGCCAGTCGTCCAGGGACAGGACCAGCGGATGATCGGGCCGGCAGATGGCCCGCAGGAAGCTCCGGAACACGGCGGTGAAGCGGTGCCGGGCCTCCTGGGGACTGATGTCCGCAACGGGCGGAGGGGGCCCCAGCAGAAGCGCGAACTCCGGGGCCAGCTCCACCAGCAGCTGACCCAGGCTGCCGACAGCCTCCAGGATGTCCGTGGAGAATCGCTGGCGTTGCTGCGCGTCGCCGGACTGCAGCTGGCGGCACAGGTCCGCCAGGGCCTGGCGGAATGCGAAATACGGGACGTGCTGTTGGTACTGGTCGAACTTGCCCTGGATGAAGAGGCCATTCCGGTCCCGGACCGGCCGGGCGAGCTCATGCACGAGGGACGTCTTCCCTACCCCGGGGTGCCCCGGCACCAGGAGGACCAGGCCGGAGCCGTGGCTCACACGCTCGAAGGACTCGAGGAGCGCGGCGATCTCCCGGTCGCGACCGTACAGCCTGTCGGGGATCGTGAGCAGGTCCATGGTGGCGTGCCCCGTGGAGAGGTGAGGATCGAGCGATCCGTCGTGATGCGCCGCATCCGCCCCGTGTGCCGTTCCATCATCGCCGCCCCGGTCAAGGCGACGACGCCCCTGCCCGCCGGACCTCGTGGTCATCGCGGCGGGCCCACGTGACGGCGCGTCGATCGGGCACCGAGCGCGCCATCGCGGATCCGGCGACAGATCTCCGCCTGCTCGCGGGCATCGTCCAGGGCGCCGTGCGTGTGGGGCAGGTCGATCGGATAGTGCCGGCGGACGTCGCCCTTGCCGGTCTTCGCCCAACGCCGGACGGTGTCGAGGTGGCGGCCCATGTAGAGCGCCTTGAGGTCCAGGGCGCTGATCCCGAACGGGTTCCGGCCGAGGTATCGCCAGCAGTAGTCGGCGACGAACATCCAGTCGAAGGGCGCGTTGAAGGAGACGAGGACAGGGACGCTCGATGACGGCACGTGGGCGTCCACCCAGCCCGCCATGCGCTCCATCGCGGCGGGCGGTTCGAGGCCCTCGGCCGCGAGTCGCTCGCGGGCCAGGTGGTGGACGGCCTCCGCCTCGTCGCTCCACGGGAGCCCGGGGATCGGCCGGACGAGGATCTCGATCCCGTCGCCCGGTCGGTCCACGAGGCAGGCACCGATCGAGAGCAGACTCGCGACGCTGGGCGCGGGCCCGGATGTCTCCACGTCGATGCTGATCCAGGTCTCCGCGCTCACGACCATCCCTCCGGCGTACGGTCGCCGGATACTACGCTACGTCGAGTTCCGAGTGCTCCACGTACCGGAGGTGCAGCGTGCGCGACCAGGCAGCCGAGGGACCGGCGACGGGGCCCCGCGCGGGAGCCGAGGGCGAACGCGATCCCGGTGCGCTCGACGAGGTGATCGAGTCGGCGCGCAAGCTCGGCGTCGAGCTTGACGAGGAGGAGGCCGCGCGCTGGGTCCAGGCGATCGAGGTCGAATCGGCCGGGGGCGACATCGTCGTCGACGTCGACAGCGGCGTCTACGGCCACCGCGTCTCCATGCTCGACTTCACGCAGCGTGACCTCACCCGGTTCCGGGCGATCGGCGAGATCGTCGGGCTCCCGGACCGGCCGCCCGAGGTCCGCACCGCACTCGCCCTCTCCGGGTCGGCCGCCCAGGGCAAGATCCAGTCGTACCCGGGTGACTGCGACTACTTCGAGCGCGTGCACATCGTGGCCCCGACGCGCGAGGCGGCCTGCGGGATCCTCGCCGACTGCATGCGCGAGAAGGCGCTCGCGGCTCGCGTCGGGCCCACGTTCCGCCTCACGGAGGTCAAGTTCGGCAGCCACCCGGTCGACGTGGAGCACCGCGGCACGACGGTGCGCGCCGGGAGCCCGGTCTCCTGGACCGCCGACGAGGTCGCCGTCGGCCGCATCGAGGTGATCCGGGACGGGAGCCCGGAGGCGATGACCTGGCAGGACGCGGCCGCGGACCCGGGCTGGTGCAAGCTCGACTGGATCGTGACGGACCCGGCACGGCGTTCCGTGGCCTACGCCAGCAACGTGCTTGACGTCACCTGGGAGGCGCCCGACGGGACGATCACGGCGCTCGACGGCTTCATCGACCCCTACTTCCAGGAGGTCTACCTCGAGGCCGAGTCGCTGCCGCTGTTCACCAAGGTCGTGAGCGAGCTCTCCGCCGACGCCGTCGACGACTACGTCGACCAGCTGGAGCTCGAGATCCGGAAGTACCTGACGGTCCACCCCAACTACGGCAAGGTCGCCCGGCGTCTCTACAACGTGTTCCGGCTGACCGGCCGGTACGCCGAGGCCGCGTACGTCCGCGAGCTCTTCGACGAGCCGGCGACGGTGCTCTACCAGGTCGCGACGCTCATCCAGGCCCTCGACGAGGCGGACCAGCCCGGCGCTTCGTTCGACCGGGAGACACTCATCAGGCAGAGCGACGCGCTCATCATGTCGGCGATCGCCGCGCTCGATGGGCGCTCGGAGGCCGAGATGGTCCGACAGCTTCTCCTGGTGCGGGACGGCCTCGCCGGCCGCCGTGGCTCCGCCGAGCGGTCGGCCGAGGCGGACGAGGTCACGAACGAGGCCCTGCTCGCCATGAACGACTACTTCGAGCGGCGCCTGCGGGCGGTCCCCGGGATCGCCGCATACCTGGACGAGCTGGCCGTCCGGCCCTGAGCCGACGCTGGGCGCGTCGCCGGGCCCGGTCGACACGAAGAGCGACGCGCCCGCCGGGAGCCCCGCGGCGAGCGTGGCGCCGAGCCTCGCGCTGAGCCTCGCGGCGAGCGACGCGCCGGCCACGAGCGGCGGGTCGGTGGCCGATGGGATCCCACCCGGTCGCGAGATCGCCGAGGGCGGCGGCGGACCTGTCCAGTCCACGTTCCGCGAGGAGTGGCGCGGGGCGCTCGCGGAGGCGCAGAAGTGGCGCAGCGGGGCCTACCCCCATCACCGCCGCGGGCGACATGGTCAACGATGAGGGAGTGCCGAACCACTGGGCACTCACGTTCATCGACCGCGCCGACGCCGACGCCGACGCCGACGCCGTGCTCCTTGCCGAGGTCGATCCGTGGGGCGCGGTGACCGGGACCCGCGCGGTCACGGGCGACGGAGCGAGCTCGTTCGTCGGCCCGTACGCCGGGATGATCCCGTTCGGCGTCATCGACAGCGACACGCCGGTCGAGATCGGCACGGCAGCGCTAACTTCCCGCGACGATCTCGCCCGGACGAGGGACCCGCGCATCGACCTCGGCTTCAGCGCACTCGACGGCAGCGGCCCCTGGTGGACCTACACGCTCTTCGACGAGTCGACCGCCGAGTACGTCTCCGCGCGGATCGACGCGTTCACCGGTGAGGTGACGCCACCCGGGTGAGGCGCTCCGTCGTCAGCAGCGGTCGGCGAATAGGACCGTGTAGAGCATCTTCGTGCCGTCGAGGGTGTATGCCCCGACGCCGATCGAGTCCCAGCTCTTCCCGAGGATGTTCTTTCGGTGGCCGGAGGACTTCATGAACATGCCCTGGACGGTCGCGACCGCGACCGCGTCGGGATGGGTCGTGTACCCGATGTTCTCTCCCGCGAGCCGGTAGCAGTACTTGATCCTGTCGAGCTCGTCGAAGACGAGCGTGCCCTCCGGCGTCGTGTGGGCGAAGTAGTTCCGCGTCGCCATGTCGCGGCTCCGGCCACGGGCCGTCGCGCTGAGCGTCTTGTCGTTGCGGAGGGCGCTGCGGCCGGCGGATACCCGCGCCTGGTTCGTGAGGACGCGGAGATCCCGCTCGGCGGTGGGAGCGTACGCGGCAGGTGCCCACGCGGCGGCGGCAGGCGGCAGGACGGCGAACGCGACCAGGGCCGACAGCGCGAGCGCGGCGAGAGCGCCGAGCGGCCGGACGCGCGGCGCTCTCGCCGCGCTCGCGCTGTCGGCCC
>JBAWVU010000166.1:0-6140 GCA_037147135.1 Chloroflexota bacterium | reverse complement strand
GTCTCGACCCGGACCCTCGGCCGTTCCTGCGGCTGGGGGTCCTTCGCGACCCCGGAGCGTCCGGATCCGTCCGCCCTGTGCTACCACCGTATGCGACTACTTGGGACGCGCGCCGAGCCTGGGGAGGTACCTGGAGGCCGATTCGTGCGCGAAATCGGTGGTGGGCAGGAGAGGAATCGGACCTCTACAGTCGTTGACGGCTGATTTACAGTCAGCTGGGCTCACCACCTGCCCAACCTGCCCGAGGCGCGCGACGCGGGGGTCGCGGCGCCCGAGAGTGTATCGGTCCGCGCGGTTCTTCGCTGGCCCGCGGCGCCGACTGATCAGGCCTCCGGCACGAGCTCCGCGATGGCGTCGCCCACCTCGACAAGCCCGTCGCCTGCCGCCCCGTCGCCTGGCGTGCCGACGTGCTGCCCGGCCACCAGCACGCCTTCGACCACCGGGTGCCGGATCCCGCCCGCGACGACCCACTCGCGGCCGCTCGGCCGTGCCCGGAGGCGGAACGTCGGTGGCACGTACCCGGCCGCGTCGACGGCCTGGACATGTGCCCCGTGGATGGACGACAGGCCCGCCCACGGGTCCGGGACGACGAGCGGGTCGCGATGCGCGTCGAAGCCCGCCGCCCAGCCGGCCATCCCCGTCGGCCTCGGGCCCGGCAGCGCGGCCCGCACGGCGACCGCCGGACGCAGGAGCCACTTCCGGATCCGGAGGCCTTCGAGCGCGGCGCGACGCTCGGCGGGCGGCGAACCGACCGCGAGCCGCTCCTCGAGGTGCCAGGCCTGCGTGCGCAGCTCGACGATCGCGTCCGTGAGGGCGGAGGTAGCGGTGAGCGCGTCGGGGTCTGCGGCCGGCGGTCGGCCGCGGTGGAGCGACGCCGTGAGGCCATCCATCCCGCCGATGGCGTCGAGCTGCTCGGCCGCCGACATCCAGCCCTGGTCGAGGGAGATGGCGATCCGCCCGGGGTCGACGGCGAGGAAGTCGTGGACCCAGACCCGTGGCTCGAGGAGGACCCCGCGGACCCGGTCGAGGTCGCCCACGTCCCGACGACCCACCTCCGCCATCGTCGCCCCGTACGCGCGCAGGGTGGTCCGGAGGAGGGTCGCGCCGGCCGACGGCCGGACCAGGCCCATCCCGGTCCCCGCGCAGGCGACCGCGACGACCACCTGTGCCCCCGTCGCGAGCGCCCCGCGCACAGGGAGGACGCTACGGAACCCGCCGTCGACGTAGCTCCCGCCGGCCATCGACCGGGCCGGGAACGCGGGCACGAACGCGACGGATGCGAGGAGCGCGTCGACAAGGCCCACGCGCCCGCCCTGGGCCGGAGTCAGCGCGTCCGCCTCGTAGAGCGTCCCGTCGTCGCCGGCCCAGCGGAGCTCGCCGGTCTCCACCGACACGACCGAGATCCTCAGCGTCGCGATCCCATCTCGGACGATCCCCGGGTCCACGTGTTTCCGGACGAGCGCCTCGACCGGCTCGAGCGAGTAGGCCGACGCCCCGTCCGCGCGGAAGTCCGCGACGGCGCGCCGGAGCCCTCGAGCCGACCGCGCGATCCCCAGGACGGCGCCGGCGGACGCGCGTCCGGCCGCGATCGCGGCGAGGTCGGCGCGCGTCCGCGCCGGGACATCGGCGAGCCAGCGCCTCGGGACGTACATGTCCGACTCGGCCCGCAGCGACCGCCAGATCGAGACGAGACGGTCGGCTGCCTCGCGCTGCTCGTCGCGCGTCCGGGCGTGCGCGAGGAGAGTCGCGGCGAGCGCCCCGACCGATGTCCCGGCGATCGTGTCGGGTCGCAGGCCGAACTCCGAGTAGAGGCACGCGACCGCGCCGGCCTGGAACGCGCCCTTCGATCCGCCGCCGCCCAGCACGAGCCCGATGCGCGGGAGCTGCCGTCGCCTCATGCGCCCATCATCGCGCACGGACGCCCGGACAGCACGGGGGTCCGGCGGCGGCGTCCGCCCGAGTAGCCCGAGTAACATGATGGCACCGCCGGCATCCGTCGCCGCCGGCCAGCCCTGGAGGCCCGCACCGCGTGATCGGACCGCTCCGCCTCGTGCCCGACCTCCGGCCACGCGTCTGGGGTGGGTCGCGCCTCGCGGCGCTCGGCCGGGATCCCGCCGCGACGCGCGAGGCCATCGGCGAGGCCTGGGTGGTGGGGGAGGAGAGCGTCGTCGCGGCCGGCCCACTCGCCGGTCGGGCCCTCGCGGACCTCGCGGCCGCGCACGGGGAGGCCCTCCTCGGGCGCGATGGGATGGCGCAGGCGCGCGGCCGCTTCCCGCTGCTCGCCAAGCTCATCGACGCGCGGGACTGGCTGTCGATCCAGGTCCACCCGGACGACGCCGCCGCCGAGCGGCTCGATGGCCCGGGGCATCTCGGCAAGACCGAGGGCTGGTGTGTCCTCGCGACCGATCCCCGGGCGCAGCTCATCGTCGGGGTGCGGCCGCGCGTCGACCCAGCGCGCGTCCGGTCGGCCGTCCTCGACGGCACGCTCCAGGATCTCCTCGCCACGGTGGAGGTCCGCCCCGGCGATGTCGTCCTCCTGCGTGCCGGGACGCTCCACTCGATCGGGCCGGGCGTCTTCCTCTACGAGATCCAGCAGTCGAGTGACCTCACGTACCGGGTGAGCGACTGGGGGCGCCCGGCGTCGATCGGCAGGCCGCTCCACCTCGAGAAGGCGCTCGCAGCGCTGGACCCGACGGCCCTCGCGATCCCGCGAGCCACTGCGCTCGACCCCGACGACCGCCTCACCGCGATCGCGTGCGAGAAGTTCGTCGCGGATCTCGTCGCCGTTCGCGACGAGGTGGCACCGATGGACACGGCCGGGCGGTCGTTCCACGCGATCACCGTCGTCGCCGGCAGCGTCGCCGTCACCGGCGACGGATGGCTGGAGCCGCTCGGGGAGTTCGAATCGATGGTCGTCCCCGCGGAGGTCGGCGCGTACGAGATCAGGCCGGCCGGAGGATCAGCGCGGGCGGTCGTCGCGCGCGTCCCGTAGCGGCGCCCGAGCCGCGCCGCCGCGCGTGCGCCGGGGCGGACGACGCCCCGGCCCCGCCCGATCACGGCCACGGCCTGGCCCCGCCCACCTACGGCGCCGGCACGGACCCCGGCATGATCGTCGCCGCGAGCTGCGGCTTCCCGTCGCGGATCTCCACGATCGCGACCTCCTTCCGCGGGATGTGCGACCCGTCCGCGAACGTGATCCGACCGGTCACCCCGGGGAAGTCGACCGTCGCCCCGAGCGCGCGCTGGATCGCCGCGGGATCTGGGGAGCCGGCTCTTGCCGCGGCGTCCGCGACGAGGGCGACCGTGTCGTACCCGAGCGCGGCGAACGCGTTGGGCGGATCCTCGCCGTAGGCCGCGCGGTACTTCGCGACGAATGCCCGGACGGCTGGGCTCCCGTCGGTCGCCGAGAGGAACGCGTGCGTGGTGAACGCCACGCCGTCTGCCGTCGGCCCGGCCTGTGCGACGAGGTCGGGCGTGTCGAGGCCGTCGCCGCCGAGGATGGGGATCGCGATCCCCGCGTCGCGGAGCGATCGGACGAGGTTCCCGACGTTCGTCGGAAGCGCGGCGAGGTAGACGAAGTCGGGCCGCGGCGTGGCGCCGGCGATCTGCCCGGCCCGGCTGGCGAGCGAGGTGGTGTGGCCCGGGTACGGCACGATCGTGTTCACGGTGCCTCCCAGGCCACGGAACGCCGCGATGAAGTACCGCGACAGGCCCCGGGTGTAGTCGGCGGACGTGTCGAAGAGGACGACCGCGGTCATCCCGAACGCCTTCGCCGCGTACTCGGCGCCGGCGGCCGCCTGAACGTTGTCGCCGAAGCAGGCGAGCCAGAGCCGGTCGCCCACTTGCGCGGGGAGCGCGGGCGAGGTCGCACCCGACGTGACGAACGGGACCCCGACGGCCTGGAAGGGCGGTGCCGCGGCGAGCACGCCGTCGGTGTCCGAGAGGCCGATCCCGACGTCGCTCCGGCCCGCCAGCTCGGCGGCTCGCTCGGCGAGCGTCCCGGCCCCGGCCCCGCCGTCGACGAGCGAGAGTCCGATCGAGACCTCGCGGCCTCGCCCGGGGAGCGTCGGATCCGATGCGGCCAGCCGCGCTCCCGCGGCGGACGGGGAGTCGAGCGACGACTGTGGGCCGCTCACGTCGTAGATCGCGCCGACCCGCAGCGTGAGCGGCCCGGCGGACGCCGCCCCCGCGGGAGCGGTCGGGTCGGCCAGCGACGCGGCAAGCCCCCCGGACGCCGGCGCGGTCGGCTGCGGGGCGGACGCCGGTGCGGTCGGCCGCGGGGCGGACGACGTCGCGCTGGGAGCCGGCGAGATGGAAGGCCCGCACGCGGCCACGGCGAGCGGCGCGACGGCCACGGAGAGTGCCATTCCTGCAGCGATCAACACGCGGCGAACCGGGTGGCGAGCAGCGACCGCGCGGCGAGCCGCCCCGTGAGCGGCGAGCGACGCTGGCATCGAGCGCATCCGGATCCGCGATACCGAGATCGGCCCTGCCGGTCCTGCCAGGCCGCCGCCCCTGTCAGGCACCTGTCGCCTCCGTCAGGCCGTCGCTGCCGCCGGGGCCGGCTCTTCCTCTTCGCGCCTCCGCTTGCCGCCCGGCAGGAAGCAGCTCACCGCGAACCCGGACAGACCCACGATCCCGATGACGAGGAGCGCCATCTGCAGCCCGTCGTTTCTGGCGTTCTGGTTGATCGTCACGATCTCGGCCACCAGCGGCGGCGGCTCGCCCTTCTCCTTGAGCCAGGCCTGGACCTGGGCGTTGCTCACTGTCTGCGCGTCCTTGAGCAGGGCGGCCAGGATCCTGGGCTTCTCCGCGACGGCGATGCCCGTGGATGCGTCCACCTGCGTGCCGAACGAGCTGATGAGCGTCGCGATGAGCACCGCGCCGGCGACCGCGGTGCCGAAGGCGCCACCGAGGTTGCTCATGGCACGCGAGAGTCCGGAGATCTCGCTCTGCTTCTCGGCGCCAACGCCGCCCTGCGTGAGGTTCATGAGCGGCGCGTTGACGAGGCCGATGCCGATGCCGGCGACGATCATGCCGGGCAGGTAGTCCCACTGGCTGGCCGTCGCCTTGAGCTCGATCGCCACGAGCAACACGCCAACTGAGATGGTGATCATCCCCACCTGGATGAGGAGCTTGGGAGCCACGATCTGGGTCAGCCTACTCATCCGCGTGGCGACGAGGATGATGGCGATCGTCATCGGGAGGATGAGCAGGCCGCTGTGGAAGGCGGTGTAGCCGAGGGCCTCCTGCATGAAGACCGGCACGACGAAGAGGAAGCCGGCCTGCATGAACATGAACGCCACGATGGCCAGCACCCCGAACAACACGGCGCGTTGGCCGAGCATCCGGATGTCGAGCAGCGCGTCCCTGCCGGCCCTGAGCATGTGGCGCTCCCAGAGCGCGAAGGCGATGAGGACGGCGACGCCGGCAACGACGAACGGGATGACCGGCGAGATCCCGCCCTGTGGGATCACGGTCTGGCCCCAGACGACCACCGGCACTCGCGCTGCCGTCCAGCCGTAGGTGGTCGCCTGCAGCACCCCGTACACGATGAGCGCCAGGCCGAGCGCCGAGAGCACCGCGCCAGGGAGGTCCAGGCTCGCGGGGAGCCGAGCTGTCTTCGGCATCCTGATGCGAGTCGAGAGGGCGATCGTGATGAGGACGATGCCGACCTCCATGAGGAACGACACGCGCCAACTGAGGTATGTAGTGAGGAAGCCACAGACCAGGGGCCCCAGCGCGGCGCCCATCGCGGCCATCGCGCCGACCGCCGCGAACGCCGAGATGCGGGGCTTCCCCGCCGGGAAGATGCTCCCCACGATGGAGTAGATCGCCGGGATCATGAGCGCGGAGCCGAGGCCCTCGAGCAGCGACCAGCCGAAGATCATCATCGGGAGACCCTGGCTGAAGGCCGTGATGAGGGCGCCGCAGCCGTACATCGCGATGCCGACGGTGAACGTGGTGCGGCGTCCGAACACGTCGCCGAGCTTGCCGCCGATGAGCATGAACGACGCCATGACGAGGGAGTAGAGGACCAGCGCCGACTGCACGCCGGCGACGGTGGTGTCCAGGCTCTTCACGACCGATGTCACCGCGACGTTCATCGCCGTCGTGTCGTACGAGTTGATGAACTGCGC
>JBAWVU010000165.1:0-6172 GCA_037147135.1 Chloroflexota bacterium | reverse complement strand
TTCTCCCGAGTCCGGCGGTACCATCCGCGCACCGAGCCCCCTTCGGAGAACGTCATGAGCCTCATCGACTTCCTGCGCCCCGACCCGGCGAAGCTGCGCCTCCCCTCCCGTGCCGAGGCTCTCCCCGGTCGCCCCGAGCCGATCCTCGACCCGGGCGTCCACACCGTCCTCGGGACGCCCCTCGACGGCCCGTTCCCCCCGGGGACCGCGCTCGCGGTCTTCGGCATGGGCTGCTTCTGGGGCGCCGAGAAGGGCTTCTGGCCCATCCCCGGCGTGATCTCGACCGCCGTCGGCTACGCCGGCGGCCTCACCCCGAACCCCACGTACCAGGAGACGTGCTCCGGCCGGACCGGGCACGCCGAGGTGGTCCGCGTCGCGTTCGACCCTGCGCGGGTCACGTACGAGGAGCTCCTCCGCCACTTCTGGGAGAGCCACGACCCCACGCAGGGGATGCGCCAGGGCAACGACCTCGGG
The DNA here is from genome assembly GCA_037147135.1 of Chloroflexota bacterium. Lineage (GTDB taxonomy): Bacteria > Chloroflexota > Limnocylindria > Limnocylindrales > CSP1-4 > CAIYQJ01. Next base: position 5,698 of record JBAWVU010000165.1, on the reverse strand, counting down.
ACCCAGTACCGCTCGGCGATCTACGCCGCGGACGAGGCGCAGCGCGGTGCCGCCATCGCTTCACGCGACGCGTACCAGGCGCGCCTGGACGCCGCGGGCTACGGCGCCATCACGACCGAGATCGCCCCGGCAGGCCCGTTCTACTTCGCCGAGGAATACCACCAGGAGTACTTGGACAAGAACCCCGACGGCTACTGCCCCGATCACGGGACCGGGGTCGCGTGCGCCGTAGGGCTGACAGCGCCGGCCGTCGAATAGCGCCCCGGACGGGGTCGCTGGAACTGGTCGGCCAAAGTCGAGGTCGCGGTCGGCTGGGCAGCGAGGTGAGGGCCAGAGGCCAGGGCGCCCGACCCGTCCTCTGACGCCGAGGGCCCGCCCGGGGAAGACGTGGCCCTGGACCTTCAAGGGCCCCGCACGCGTGAGCAGCTCGACGCAGGTGAGTCCGGCGTAGCCGCCCGTCCCGGTGAACCCGCTCCCGATCGCGTCCCCACGGTCGGTGGCATGGGCGTCGGTCGCTCGACCCTCCCAGGCGCCCCCGGCCTTCACGAGTGCCGAGGGCCGGCACGGTCGGTCGCGAGGCTCCCGGAGACGATGCAGGGACAGTGTCACGGATCAACGGGATCGAACGCGAGGACGTCCTCGGCCAAGGCCCTGGAGCCCGCCGTGTCATCACCCGGGTTCGACATCCGGCACGCGCGCCGTGGACGACGATCCGCTCGTTCACCGCGTCCGAAGGCAATCAGGTGCCCCGTGCGGGCCGTGGCGCCGGTCGGCTGCTCCCCCGGACCTGTGCGCAGCTCCCTCCCTCGCCTGCTCCATCCACGGTCGCCAAGCCGCGAGCTCGCGGCGATCCGCGGCGGTGGGTGTGGGCGACGATCGGGCGACACCCTTGGGGCACGAGAGGGCGCGATGGGCGTCGACGACCGACGCGACGCGTTCATCGAGCGCGACGACGCGGCGCGTGAAGTCAGCCCGTCACCGGCCAGGACGGAAGATGGCTCAGAGTCGCCGAAGGATGAGCGTCGGTTCCGATGGTTCCGAGGGCGACGTGTCGGATTGGAAGGAGTAGTAGAGGACGAGGCTGCGGCTGCCGCGGGTCGCAGCCACCACGAATGATTCGACGGACTTGGCGGAGATCCTCGTTCGCGGCCCCCACGTGACCCCGTTGTCGCTGGACCGCCGCACGCACACGTTGTAGACGGACCCGGTGTGGCACCCGGTGTAGAGCTCGAGCAGGCCGGCCCTCGGGAGAAGCACCTGCTCCGCCCACTCTCCGAACGTGGTGGCCGGGGCAGCCCGCGCCGGACTCCAGTGTGCGCCGCGGTCGCCCGACACGCGGACCGTGGCTCGCCACTTCGCCACCCGCCCGACCGTATACGCGACAACGACGGTCGAGCCGAGCGCTGAGACCGATGCGCCCGAACCGGATGACGCACGGCCCAAGGTGATCGGGGCTGCCCAGGCTCCATCGCCGCCCGTCGAGTCGCGCCGGGTCACGATGGAGCCATCCTGTGCCTGCCAGGCAGCCACGAGCGTTCCCTGCGCGAATCCCAGGCTCGCATGCGAGGAGGTCGAGGAGACTCCGATCGAGGCGCCGCCACCAAAGGTCGCACCGCCGTCGAGGCTGACCCGAAGGACGATCCCTTGCGCAGCCCGATCCGTCCACGAGACGGCGATGCGGCTGCCGCCGTCGGTCGCGAGCGCCAGGCTGTTGTACCAGACGGATCCCGACGAAAGGACGCTGGGGACGCTCCACGTCGTCCCGTAGTCCAGGCTTCGCGAGAGCACGACCGACGTACCCGGGGCCGTCGTCATGGTCCAGGCCGCCACAACGAGACCATCCGCACCGGCCGCGATCGCCGGGTAGCGGCCTCCCTGTCCCGGGGGCGCCAGGACGACAGGCACCGCGAAGGTCGCACCACCATCGAGGGATCGGTAGTAGACGACGGGTCCGGACATGGGCCATGCGCCCGCGAGCACGTGGACGATCGCCCCACCGACGCTGGCCGCGACACCCGAGTCCCCGTACATCGAGTTCCCGTGGAACGCGACCGTCCCCGGGGATGGGACGGTCGTGACGTACGGCGGGATCGTGATGGCCGAGGGGGCGGGGGCGGTCAGCGCCAGCGAATCCTCGAAGCCGCCCGCGATAGCAGTGACGCCGCTGAGACCGCCGACCTGCGCCGGGGTGCCCGAGGCGGTCGTGCTGCCGCTGCCGAGCTCACCGCGAAAGGCGGAGCCCCAGGCCCACACCGTGCCGTCGGACTTAAGGGCCAGCGAGTGATAGTGGCCGCCCGCAACGACGGTGACGCCGCTGAGCCCTCTGACCTGTACCGGGACGGTCGCCATCGTGGTGCTGCCATCACCGAGCTGGCCGGCGCCGTTGAGGCCCCAGGCCCACACCGTGCCGTCGGACTTGAGCGCCAGCGAGTGCGTGTAGCCGCCAGCGACGGCGATGGCACCGCTGAGCCCGCTGACCTGCACCGGGGATGACGTGCTGGTCGTGCCGCCGTTGCCGAGCTCGCCGTCGCTGTTGTCGCCCCAGGCCCACACGGTGCCATCGGACTTGAGAGCGAGCGAGTCGTACTCGCCGCCCGCGACGGCGATGGCGCCGCTGAGCCCGCTGACCTGCACCGGGGAGGACGCGCTGCTGGTGCCGCCGTTGCCGAGCTGGCCGGCGTTGTTGTAGCCCCACGCCCACACGGTGCCGTCGGACTTGACGGCCAGCGAATGCCTGATGCCGGCGGCGACGGCGGTGATGCCGCTGAGCCCGCTGACCTGCACCGGGGTGGACACGCTGGTCGTGCCGCCGTTGCCGAGCTCGCCGTCATAGTTGTAGCCCCAGGCCCATACCGTGCCGTCGAACCTGAGAGCGAGCGAGTGCTGCCCGCCGCCCGCGACGGCGATGATGCCGCTGAGCCCGCTGACCTGCACCGGGGTCGACGCGTCGGTCGTGCCGCCGTTGCCAAGCTGGCCGTAGTGGTTCCAGCCCCAGTCCCATACCGTGCCGTCGGACTTGACGACCAGAGAGTGCTGCATGCCGGCAGCGACGGCGATCGCGCCGCTGAGCCCGCTGACCTGAACCGGCGTCAACGCGTTGGTCGTGCCGCCGTTGCCAAGTTGACCGAATTCGTTGTCGCCCCAGGCGAACGCGAGGCCGCCCGACGACGCGGCGTGGACAGCCATCGGCGCCGCAGACGAAGCGGTGAGCAGCCCGGCCACCACCAGCACGAGGATCCGTCTCACGATCCGCCTCCCGGGACGCGTTCGGGCGGGCCGGTCTGCCTCTCTGCCAAGGCTGGGCGCGGTCCTTGCGGCTCGAAACCTGGCCGTGCGTCGGAGCCTCCCGCCAGGGAGAGGATTCCCCGCCATTCAGTACGTCGCAAGGGCCGATTGGCACGACGGCCGCCCCGGACGAACCCGCGGGAACCGGTCGGGATCGTCGAGCGCGAGCCGCGGAGCCGGAGCGCTGGCGAGGAGCCACGGCCGGGGATCACCCGCGAGTCACCTGCGAAGTGTGGTCGCTTGGACCATGGATGCCACCACGAGAACGTGGGCGGTCGCCGCGAGAGCCAAATGCCGACCCCCGGCCAGGGGAACGCGCAGGGCTGGCATCAGCCACCGACGAGGAGGCCACCCCGGTCGCGACCGTCATCTGGCCGAGCCTGAGCATGTTCATGGGATTCGCTTCCCCAGCATCCGAGAACGGGACGATCCCGAGTGCTCCTTCGCTCTCGATGGATGAGGGCGGACGGTCAAGCCGATCGGCCGGTGAGTGACGGTCCAGCCGCTGGTGGGAGTCGTGCTCACCTCCCTATCGCATCCTTCGGGCCGGACCCGGTTGGATCGGATGCTCCGGCGGCCCATGTCGGTACGGGGTCGTCACGCGACCAGAGCACGGGCGGGAGGTCCGCCGCGAGCGGAGCTTCGGACTGGGTGAGCATGTGCAAGATCGCGATGGCGAGCCCGCGGGCGATCCCGACCCGGGCGACCTTGCTGCCGCACTGGCGCCCGAGACACCCTCTCGTGTGTCCCCGGCGTTCGCGACAGGCGGGGTGACTGACGGCGTGGGTAGCCGGCCTCAGGACGGATCGCGGACGAACGCGTCGAGGATCGGCTGGCAGAGCGACATCAACGCGGGGGGCAGGGCGCAGGACACCTTGCTCGCGCCTTTCCCGTCGTAGTGGACGATGCCGCTGACCGCATACGCCGACCCGGAACCGTCACCCGTCCCGGTGACGCCGGGCGCGTCGATGAACTCGACATCGGTCTCGTCGACGCGAACCACCCGCTCTCCCGAGGGGACGGAGCACGTCACGATCCCGGGGAAGTCCTGCTCTGCCGTCTTCGCGGCGTCCGCGAAGAACGGGCAGGCGATCCTCAGGATGTACCCCCGATCGGCTCCGATCGCGCCGACGACGGACACGGTGGCAAGGGCGTCCGCCGGGTCGGCGATCTTCACCTCGAAGGAGCCGTCCATACCTACACCACCGGAGCACTTCCAGCCCTTCGGCGCGAGGATGAGCGCCTTGTCCATGCCGTAGAGCGAGAACTCGCGGGCGACGTCGGACGGCAGGGTCACGTTCCCCGTCGAAGGCGGCGAGGGCAACGTTCCTTCGCCACCGAACCAGGCCGGGCAGCCAACGACGGGGATCGTGACAGTGGCCGTCGACGACGTGGGTCCGAGCGTGGAGCCTGGCGCGATCGTCGGCGAAGGAGTCAGGCTGGTCGGCGCAGACGGCATCTCCGACGCGACCGGTGCCGGGGACGCCGCGGCCGGGGACGCTGCCACGATGGTCGCGGGTGGCGCCGTCGGCTGCGACGTCGCGGCAGACCCGCCGCAGGCGGCGAGCGCGACGACCGAGAGGACGAGGAGGAGGAGCCGGGCGATGGAGCCGCTTCGGCCCCGGGACCCCGCGCGCGCGCCTGGTGACGCTGCGCGACCTGCGTGTACCAGTGTTGTTCGCATCGCGGTGCCTCCCTGGTTCGCGGAGCTGTCCCCGAAGGTGACCGGAACGTCTGTCTCTCTCGACCGACCACGTGGATGGCCGGGCGATCTACTGGTAGAGCTCGGCCGTATCGAGGAGGGCCATGGCGTCGCTTCCGCCGCCCACGACGAGCACGCGCCCGTTCGGGAGCAGCGCCGCGGCCTGGCCCGATCGCTTCGTCGTCATCGACCGGGTCGTTGAGAAGGTCCCGGTCGCGGGGTCGTACAGCTCGGCGGAGGCGAAGTAGTTCCACATGTCCGCGCCGCCGCCGGCCACGAGGACGCGCCCGTCCAGGAGCAGCGTCGCGGTGTAGCCCCCTCGCGCTGTCGTCATCTTCCCGGTCCGGGCGAACGTGCCGGTCGTCGGGTCGTACAGCTCGGCCGTGGCGATGGCCTCTTCGTTGTCGTTCCGGCCACCCGCGATGAGAACGCGCCCATCCGTGAGCAGCGTCGCGGTGGGGGCTTCTCTCTTCGCGGTCATCTCGCCGGTCGGGGTGAAGGTCCCGGTCGCGGGGTCGTACAGGTCGGCCGTCGCGACGGCGTTTCCGTTGCCGTCCGACCCGCCCGGGAGGAGGACGCGCCCGTTCGGGAGAAGCGTCGCCGTGGATCGCAACGCGGTCATCTTCCCGGTCGGGGTGAAGGTCCCGGTGGCCGGATCGTACAGGTCGGCCGTCGCGACGGCGTTTCCGTTGCCGTCCGACCCGCCCGGGA